>DATHVN010000110.1 GCA_035461305.1 Euzebyales bacterium
GGGCGCCGTCTGGGCGGTGACCAACAGCTCTCTAGCGTGGTGCCGGGATGCCTCAACGACGTCGAAGCCCTCGGCCACGGAGCGAAGGGTCCCGTCGAGCGTGACGAGCGCGCGGAGCGCGCCGGCAACTACGGGGTCGACCGCGAGGCGGAAGTCCCTCATGATCGCCATCACGGCCACGAACATGGCGGCGTCGACACCGCCGGCCCCCAACGGCTGCGCCAAGACCTGACCCAGGCCACGCTCGAGCAGGACGCCGTCGACCGGTGCGGACGCGATCGTCACCTCGTCGAGCGCGTCGCGGAGGCCGGCGGGATCCTGTCGGTCGACGGCGATGAACATGCTCAGCAGTGCGGTGGTCTGGTGACGGTTGAGCCGACCTACCGAGCCGAAGTCGAGCAGCGCGAGCGCGCCGTCTGAGGTGAGAACGACGTTCCCCGGGTGGGGGTCGGCGTGGAAGGTACCGATCACCAGCAGCTGGTCGAGCATGCAGCGGAGCACATCCGTAGCCAGCTGCCTGCTCTCGTCTGCCGGCAGATCCTCCGTGGTGAGGGTACCGACGCTGCGGCCCTCCACCCAGTCGGTGACGAGCACCCGCCGGCTGCTCAGACCCCGATGCACGACTGGCACGCGGATCCGGGGGTGATGCACGATGGCGTCGCGCAGTTCTTCTCCGTTGCGGGCCTCGATGCCGAAGTCGAGCTCCTCGGAAACCGCACCCGTCAGTCCCCTGACCGTATCGACCAGACGCATGTCCCGCGCCCAGGCTGCACCGCTGCGCTCCAGCCGCACCGCGAGGCGCGCGAGGATGTCCAGGTCACGGCGTACCTGCTCGGCGATACCGGGTCGCTGCACCTTGACGGCGACGAGCCGGCCGTCGACAAGGGTTGCCTGGTGGACCTGGGCGATGGAGGCCGCCGCAACCGGCTCGTGATTGAACTCGGTGAACAGCTCGGCGGGGGATGCGCCGAGGTCTTCGACGATGACCTTTGCAACCTCGGTGTAGGGGATGCGGGTGACGTCCTGCTGCAGCCGCCGGAGGTGAGCGGCGACGTCTGGTGACACCAGGTCGGGTCGCGTGGACAGCAGCTGCCCCAGCTTCACGAACACCCCGCCTGCCTGCTGGAGCGTGTTGACCAGCGCGGGGCCGAGCTGCCGCGCGGTCCTGTCCTCGTGACGCCGAGTTGGCAACCCGTTGCGCGCCACGATGGCGGTCACTTCCGCGTAGCGGCGCAGCCGCGCCACACGAGCACGCAACGCAAGGACCGGGGCCCTCGGCGTATGTGAGCCGCGTGGCCCCGGGCGTGCGAGCAGTTCGGCGCCTGCGGCAGTCGCCATGGCGGCCAGCAAGCCGGAGATCGCCATCAGCGCGACGCTCGCCAGCCCCATGGACTCGGTGTCCAGCGCGGCGCCGACCAGCCCGAACGTGACGACACCTGCACCACCTACGGCTATCGCGCGGCGCAGACCGAGGCGCACCCCCGAGACGCGTGCGGCAGCCGTTGCCAGCATCGCGGCGACCGCGATCGCCCACAGCGCATCACTCATGGTTCAAGGTCAGTCGGCGACGATGATCTCGCCGCGCATGCCCGCGTGCAGGGCGCACTGGTACGGGTACGTGCCAGGCTGCGCGAACGTGTGCGTAAAGGTGCCGCTGGCTTGGGTCTCGCTCTGGAAGGCCTCCCCCACGACGTTGTGGTCACGAGACCCCTCCCACGTCCAGGTGACGGTGTCCCCGGTCGTGACCTGCAGGACGGAGGGTTCGAAGTCGTTGTCAACGACACGCACCTGGGTGCCTTCGACGGCGACGGCGGCGCGTCCGGCGGCGCACCCGGCGCCGAGTGCGATCACCATCGTCGACAGCAGCAGCGTGCGAACAAGGCGACGGCTGTAATGTGTGCGGTCGTGCGGGCGAGCGATCATGCTCGGCTCTCCTCGATGACGGGATGTGATCACCAGTCAGGCCCACATCGACGTGGAACAGAACCCGACTGGCCCCCGTCTTCGGCTCGGAAAGCCGCAACCCTTGGCTGCGGACCACCGGAGTGCCCGCTCAGGACACATCCTGCTCATCCCGAGGCGGCAGGCGAGTCTGCTCCACAGTCCCAGGATGCGGTGTGGCCATCGCGCCACTCAGGTCGGGGCGTCGAGAAACGTCGACCAGACGGCGAACCGTCCGGTCTACGGGTGACGTGGCTCGCGGTGCATGAACCAGTTCGGGTTGCCGAGCACCGGCGCCTCCCCGGTCACGACGAATCCATGCCGCTGGTAGAACACCACGTTCTCCGGCTTGTCGGTCTCGAGGTAGCCCAGCTGCCCGGCGGCGTCGAGCCGGCGCGTGTACTCGCGCATCAGCCGCGAGCCGATCCCGCGGCCCTGGAGATGCGCATCGACGGCCAGCGGACCGAAGTGGGAGTGCGGCGGCTCGGGTTTCCTGCAGGACTACCCGATCGAGCAGTACGTCCGAGATGCCAAGATCGACACTCTGTACGAGGGCACGACGGCCATCCAGGGTATGGATTTCTACTTCCGCAAGATCATCAAGGACAAGGGGCAGGCCATCGGCTGGCTCTCTACGCAGATTCAGCAGACGCTGGAAGCCGAGCTGGGCGGCGGCCGGCTCAAAGTCCGAGCGGGAACTGCTCGCGACCGCGCTGCAGAACGTGCAGGGCATGCTCGGCGCGATGGTCGGGTTCCTGATGTCGTCCGACCCGAACGCCGAGAACGGTGACATCCGCAACGTCTACAAGGTCGGCCAGAACACGACCCGGCTACTCCTGGCCACCGGCGACCTCGTCGTCGCGTGGCTGGTGATCCGGCAGGCGGCGGTGGCGTTGGACAAGCTCGGCGGCGACCTGCCCGCAAGCGACCAGTCCTTCTACGAGGGCAACGTGGCCGCGGCCCAGTTCTTCGCTCGGCAGGTGCTGCCCAAACTGTCGGCCGAGCGCGCCATCGCCGAGACCACCGACAACACCTTGATGGAACTCGACGAGGCCGCCCTCTAGCCGATCCACCAGGCGCGCGGCGACCTCCGACATCGACTCCGACGTAGCCCGCCTGGCGATCTCGAGGTTGCCCGTTGGGATATCGATCGTCACGCCGTCAGTTCCGCCAGCAGTCGCTGCCGCCACGCCTCGGTGGCCCGCAGGTTGTTGAACGTGTAAACGTGCAGCCCATCGGCGCGGTGAGGTGACGTCAGCTCCAATGTCAGCTCCCGGATCAGCCCGTCCGGCCGGTAGCCGCGGGGCAGCATCAACCGCAGTACCGGCCGGCGGTGCTTGCGCAGGAACCGGGCGGACGCGCCGACTCCGATCCTGGCGGCGGTCCGCAGCAGGCG
>DATHVN010000111.1 GCA_035461305.1 Euzebyales bacterium
GACGATGCGACGAGGGGCGACGAAGAGGTGGTCGGTCATGACGGGTCTCCTGCGGTACGACGGTCGATGACGAGTGCCAGCTGTGCGGTGAACGCGGCGAGCACGCGGCTGTCCTCCGCCGGGGTCCGCGGTCCGACGAGCGCGAGGTAGCGATGGGGTCCGATCGCGAGCGCGTCGGTGGCGTCGGCGGGTCGTTGCGGCGCCGGGCTGCCGACGGCGTGCTCGACGGCCCAGCCATCGTCGGCGCGGCGCAGGATCGCCACGGCGTCGAGGTCGAACACGGCGCGGAGGTCGTGCAGCAGACGCGGCAGCGGCTGGTTGCTTGTCAGGACGGTGGTGGCGAGGCGTGCGAGCGCGGTCGCCTCTGCGCGGGCACGAGCAGCATCAGCCGTGCGCCGCGCGGCGACGTCGACCAGCACACTGACCGTCACCGCCACAACGACGAAGACGACCATCGCGATGATGACGTTGGGGTCGTCGATGACCCACCGGAGGTGGGGACGCGTGAAGAAGTAGTCACCGAGCGCAAAGCCCCCGGCGGCCGCCACCAGCCCGGGGCCACGTCCACCCACGGTGGTGACCGCGACGGTCGCCGCGAGGTACAGCAGCAGGACGGTCGACAGGTGCACCGAATCTCGGAGTCCGGCGAGGACGAGTGTCAGCAGCGGGATGCCAGCGATGGCCGCGATGTAGCCGGCTGCCCGCCGTGCACGCGGCAGCTCGGAGGATCGGACGTCTGTCCCGGCTCTCGCGGCGACCGCCGTCGTCTCGATCTGGCCCGCCGAGGGTGCGACAACGTACAGGTCGAGACCACGCGTGCCTGCCGTCGGCACGTCGAGGACGAGGCGCCCCTCAACGGTGCCGCCTTGGACGACGAGTTGCGCGCCTTCAGCTTCGGCGACGCGCGCCAGTGCCCACCCCGGGTCGTCGTCGACGACCTCGACGACGTCCGCGTCGACCGCTTCCAGCTGCCTTCGGAGCTCGCGCAACGCCGGGTCGTCGGCCGTGTCGGTGACCGTCCGGACGTTGGCGCCGACCAGGTGCGCCCCGGTGACGCGAGCTAGGTCGGCGGCGCGGCTGATGATGTCGTTCGCGTCGCGGGCGGTGTCGAACGCGACGACGATGCGGCCCGGCCATGCGTCGTCCTGCGCGCCACCGGTTTCGGGTCGCGGGCGGGGCCGTTTCGCCCACTCGTGCGCCAGGTCGACGAGCTCGCAGCGGCTGTCTCCTGCGACGACCTCGACATCGTCGGCCTCCAGCAGCGCGCGGTCCGGGACGCTCGAGGATGCCCGCGAAGGCGGTGTCAGCGCATGTGCGAGCGATGCGATCTCGCGTGCGCGGAGCGTGCTGATGACATCGATGCCAAGCGATCGAATCGCGTCGACGGCGGGGATGCGCTCAGCGTCGTGCGGGGCGAGCCGCGCGAGGTCGTCGAGGAGCACCACGTCGGGACGTTGCTCGCGGATGAACTGCAGATCGACCCGCTCGGATCCCTCCGCCGCGGACAGCAGGGGTACCACGGGCATCCCGTCCAGCCCCGCCGCCTCGTTCTCGGGTGGCTCGAAGCATGCGACCAGCACGCTGGCTCCGGCGTCGCGGCGTTCGCGGCCGGCGGACAGCAACGCGCGTCGCATTGCGGCGTCATCCTTGACGCCGAGCAGGATGCGCCATCCACCCCGGCGCGAACGTTGACTGCTGTCCACCGAGCACCACCCGAATCAGACCTGCGGGACGGGACGTCGTTTGACAGCCTCGCCCGCGCGGCGGGCTCGTAGCGCAGAGACCTCGTTAAGGAGGCGGGGCGAGGCGTGAAGATCGCGTTAAGGCCGGCACCTGCAACGCAGGAGAGCCACAACCTGCCTGCGATTTCGCGTACCCGTCCCGGGTAGCGGCTCTGGTCGATACCGACGTCGCACAGACGAAGCGGCGACGTGTTGGCGACGGCCGAGGAAGCTGGTGGTGTGCTGACCGGTGAGGTCGTCTTCGGGTTCGTCGCCACCGCTGTGATGCTGGCCGGCTTCGTGGGGTGGACGTGGCATGAGCTTCGCCGCGTCGACGAGCCCGCCGAGCGGCGCGAACGGCGGGACTGACGGTGGCCAAGGACCGTCCCGTCGGTCGAGGCTCACTCGACGGAGCTGTCGCGCGGCCGAGCCGGTGGTCGAGGCAGTGCGCTCTTGACCGTGAGCTGCCTGAGGTGCAGCTGCCCACTGTCGTCGGCATCGGCCGCAAGATCTCGACCGTCATCAACACCACCGCACAGCGGGAGGAAGCCGAACGGACCCGTTCGCTGCCCACTCCCACGCTGTGGGCGATAGTGTCAGTCCGGCGAAGTGCGATCTGCTGCCAGGGCCGTGAATCGGTAGCCCATGCCGGGTTCGGTGTGGAAGTAGCGGGGCTGGGACGGATCCGGTTCGAGCTTGCGGCGGATGTGGGCCATGTGGACCCGCAGGTAGTTGGTCTCCTGGTGATAGCGCGGTCCCCACACGGTC
>DATHVN010000112.1 GCA_035461305.1 Euzebyales bacterium
TGACCGGCCTCGGCCTGCCCCTCGAGGCTGACCCGCATCCCACCGGCGGTCTTGGCCGCACGGTCCTCGGCGAGCTGGGCGGGACCAGAGGCGTCGGCGTCGCCGACGACGAGCTCGTCCTCGACGAGCACAGCGGTCATCGTCAGAGCGGATCGCGATGAGGTGCATCCACGCCTCGTGGCTGCGGGTAACGTCAGCGATCGGCTGGCCGGTTTCGGCGTCGGTCAGGCGGAGAGTCAGGCGCGTCCGCTGGGCGGGCGCGGCCGTGGGCGCGGCATCGATGACGGCCTCAACTTCGGCCTCCTCAGCCTCGACCGGGTCGGCCTCGGTCGTCATCATCACGCTCATCGCCGGGCGCATCGGCATGCCGGTGCCCTGCATCCACGCCAGCACGCCTTTCATGCCGCGCTGCGCGCCCTCAGTCTCGGCCAGGCGCATCGCGCCGGCGCCGACCACGAGCGCCAGGAGTGCCACGACGACCAGGTACGCGTAGTCGCGGATGCGCGTGCGCAACGGCGGCGAGAGGATCTCGCGGACCGTGGCGGGCTGGCGGAAGCCACGCAGCCGCAGCGCGTTCGTGACGACGCTGACCGAGCTCATGGCCATCGCCGCGGCGGCGAGCACCGGGTCGAGCAGCAGCCCGGTGGCGGGGTACAGCGCACCGGCGGCGACGGGGATCAGCAGCACGTTGTAGGCGAACGCCCAGAACAAACCCTGCTTGATCGTCGCGACCGTCTTGCGGGACAGCGCGATCGCGCTGGTGATACTGCGCAGGTCACCGCCGATCAACGTGATGTCGGATGCGGCGATGGCGACGTCGGTGCCGGTGCCGATGGCGATGCCCAGGTCGGCCTGAGCCAGCGCGGGTGCATCGTTGATGCCATCACCGACCATCGCCACGACCCGGCCGTCGGCCTGCAGCCGCGCGACCTGCTCGGCCTTCTGGTGCGGCAGCACCTCGGCGAGCAGGTGGTCGATGCCGGCGTCGCGAGCGACGGCGCGCGCGGTGGCGGTTGTGTCGCCGGTCAGCATCCACACGTCTAGGCCCAGTGCCTGCAGCTGTTCGACGGCCTGGGTCGACTCGGGCTTGAGGCTGTCGGCGACCGCGATCAGACCTGCGGGGTGGCCATCGACCGCGACGAACATCGGCGTCGCGCCCTGCGCCGCCTGCCCCGCCGCGACGTCGGCCAGACCGTCGAGGACCATCCCGTGGCGGTCGAGCAGCGCGGCGTTGCCGATGACGACGTCGCGGCCGTCGACCCGTGCGGTGATCCCGTGACCGGACACGGCCTCGAAGCCTTCTGCGGCCGGCGGCGCGATGCCCTGGTCGTGGGCGTCGGTGACGATCGCTTCGCCGAGCGGATGCTCGGAACCGACCTCGGCCGCGGCGACCGCGCGAGCAGTTCACGCGCGGCGGTCTCGGCCGTCCACCCCAGCCCGTTGCCTGTGAGCGGCACGACCGCCACCACGCTCGGGCGCCCGCGGGTCAGCGTGCCGGTCTTGTCCAGCACGATGGTGTCGATGCGGCGCGCCTGCTCCAGCGCCTCGCCGCCGCCGATCAGGATGCCCAGCTCGGCCGCCTTGCCGGTGCCGACCATGATCGCCGTCGGCGTGGCCAGTCCGAGCGCGCAGGGGCACGCGATGATCAGCACGGCGATCGCGGTGCTGATCGCGAACGTCAGGCGCCCCACGTCGGGCCCGACGACCATCCAGACGACGAACGTCAGCGCAGCGGCGGCGATGACCGCCGGCACGAAGTACGCCGAGACCGTGTCGGCCAGCCGCTGCATCGGCGCGCGCGAGCCCTGGGCGTCCTCCACGAGCCGCACGATCTGCGCCAGCGTGGTGTCGCGGCCGACGTGGGTCGCGCGGAACACGAACGACCCGGTGCGGTTGATCGTCGCGCCGATCACCGTGTCACCCGGCGCCTTGTCGACCGGCAGGCTCTCGCTGGTCAGCATGCTCTCGTCGACCGTCGACGCACCCTCGGTGACCTGCCCGTCGACCGGGACCTTCTCGCCGGGACGCACGCGGACGAGGTCGCCGACCACGACCTGCTCGAGCGGGATGTCACGCTCGACGCCGTCGCGGATGACCCGCGCGGTCCTGGCCTGCAGGCCCATCAACGCCCGGATCGCCCCCGCGGTCTGCTTCTTGGCGCGGGCCTCCATCCACTTGCCGAGCAGGATCAGCGCGATGATGACGCCTGCGTTCTCGTAGTAGACGTGCAGCGGAAAGCCCCACTGCTCGGCTACGCCCGGCCACAACGTGACGAACGCGCTGTAGCCGTACGCGACGCTGGTGCCCAGCGCCACCAGCGTGTGCATGTTGACGCTGCCGTGGCGCGCGGCCGCCCATGCCGCGCTGTAGAACATCCGGCCGGCCCAGAACTGGATCACCGTCGCCACAACCAGCAGCGCCGGCATCACCAGGTCCATCGCGTCGATCGGCAGCGGCACGTACATCAGCGCCATCATCGACAGGCCCGCCGTCAGGCTGACCTGCCACTTGCGCTTCAAGCCCGCCAGCTCCCGATCTCGCTGCACGTCCCGTTCATCGGCGGGCTCGCCCGCCGTGGGATGCGGTGTCGCGTCGGCGGGCACCAGTCCGGCGCGCGGCACAGACGGGTCGTGCCCCTCGCCAGCCGCCACGCCAGCCGACAGCGTCGCCGTGTACCCCGCGCTGGCCACCGCGGCCTCCAGGGCCGCCACATCGGTCGCCGCCGGGTCATCGACAACGGTTGCCCGCTCGGTCGCGAGGTTGACGCTGGCCTGCTCGACGCCGTCGACCTTGCCCAGCGCCTTCTCCACGCGTCGCACACACGACGCGCACGTCATGCCGCCGATGTCGAGTGTCAGCTCACGGGTGGTGCGCGTCGGGACGGCCGTGGTCCGGTCGTCGGTGCTCATGACGTCCTCCGTGCTGTTCGGTGGGTGGTGGTCGTGTCAGGTCTGCGACTCGTAGCCGGCCTCGACCACCGCGGCGTAGACGGCGTCGAAGTCCATGGCACCGCCACGGACGCGGACCGACTTGGCGTCGAGGTCGACCAGGACGTTGGTCACGCCGGCGACGCTGCCCACCTCGCCGGTGATCGTGGTGACGCAGTGCTGGCAGGAGATGTCGGGGACGGTCAGCTGGATCTCGTTCAGGCGCTACTCCTCCGAAGGGCTCGCCGGTTGGTTGCAGGCCACAACGTGCGGTCGGGCGCTGTCGACATCCTGTCGAGGGGCTGTCGACCGCCCGGGAAGGCCGCAACAGGCGCGCGTAGACTCGCGAGTCGACCGCCGACCTCGACCGGGGAGCCGTGGTGCCGGACGCCGATGCGCTCCAGATCCGACTGCTCGGCCCGCTCGAGGTCGTCGTCGGTGGCGCACCGCGGGAACTGCGGGGCGTCGGCGAGCGCGCGGTCCTGTCGCTGCTCGCGCTGGAGGCCGGTCGGGTGATCAGTGCCGACCGCATCATCGACGCGTTGTGGGGTGAGCGGCTCCCGGCGAACCCCGCCAACGCGTTGCAGCTCCGTGTGTCGAAGCTGCGGCGGGCGCTGCGCGACATCGGTGCCGATGCCGGCTGCATCGCCACCCGGCCGCCGGGCTATGTGCTCGACGTCGCACCGGCTGCGGTCGACGCGTTGCGGTTCGCCCGCGACGTGGCGGACGCCCGCCGCGCCGCCGACGACGGGTCACCCCGTGCCGCGCAGCGCTCCCACGACGCGCTCGCGCTGTGGCGGGGACCACCGCTCGTCGAGTTCGCCGCCGAAGCATGGGCCGTCCCCGAGGTCCGGCGGCTCGAGGAGCTCCGGCTCGCGGCGATCGAGGAGCAGATCGCCGTCGAGCTCGACGCCGGACAGCACGCCGAGCTCGTCGACCAGCTCGAGGCACTCGTCGCCCAGAACCCGCTGCGGGAGCGCTACCACGAGCAGCTCATGCTGGCGCTGTACCGCTCCGGCCGGCAGGCCGACGCCCTTGCCGCCTACCGGAGGGCGCGGGACGTGCTCGCCGACGAGCTCGGCCTCGAACCGTCCGCGGCGCTGACAGATCTCGAGGCAGCGATCCTGCGGCAGGACCCGTCGCTCGCGGCCACCGTGCGACCGCAGGGAGCCAGACGCGGGAGGCTCCCCGCCCGCCTGGCCACCGTCATCGGGCGCGAGGAGGAGCTCGCTGAGCTCGTATCGACCATCCGCGAGCATCGCCTCGTCACGGTCACCAGGCCCAGAGGGACCGGCAAGACGACCGTCGCGCTGTTAGCGGCACGGCAGCTGATCGCCGATGCGCCTGACGGAGCGTGGTTCGTCGACCTCTCCGCGGTGACCGAGGAATCGGACGTCGCCGACGCGATCGCTGGCGCGCTGACGCTGCCGCGGACCGATCCGCTGCCCGGCGAAGCACCCGAGTCGCGTCTCGCCCGTCGTCTGACTGCGCATGCGGCGATCGTCGTGCTGGACAACTGCGAGCACCTGCTCGATGCCTGTGCGACGGTCGTCGAGCGCCTCCTGCGCAGCTGCCCCGACCTTCGCGTCCTGGCGACGAGCCGGGAACCCCTGGGGGTTCCCGGCGAGCGTCAGTTCCTGCTCGGTCCCCTCGCGACGCCTCCGCCCGAGGCGGGGTTGGATCAGCTGGTCTCGTCGCCCGCCGTCCGGCTGTTCGCCGACCGTGCCGGAGCGGTGGTACGCGGGTTCGTCATCGACGAGGCCAACGCCGCCGACATCGGACTGCTCTGCCGGCAGCTCGACGGGATCCCACTGGCGCTCGAGCTCGCCGCCGCGCGCACAACGACGCTGCCGGTCGCTCAGATCGTCGCCCGGCTCGATGATCGGTTCCGGTTGCTCACGTCAGGAAGCCGGACAGCCCACGCACGCCAACGGACGCTGCGGGCGACCGTCGACTGGAGCCACGATCTGCTGACCGGACCGGAGCAGATGCTGTTCCGACGACTGGCCGTGTTCCGCGGCGGGGTGGACGGCCGAGGCTGCGGAGGCGATCTGTGCCGACGCCACACTGCCCGTCGATGACGTCCTCCACCTGATCGGCCGCCTCGTGGACCGCTCGTTGGTCGTCACTGATCCCCGGTCGGGCAGGTTTCGGCTCCTCGACACGATCCGCCGGTACGCGGGCGAACGACTTGCGGAGGCAGGTGAGGAGCCGACGCTGCGGCTGGCCCACGCCGCGTTCCATGAGCACCTCGCGCACCGGGCCGAGCCTCACCTGCGGGCGCGCGACCAGACCGAGTGGTTGCTGCGGCTACGCGAGGATCAGGACAACCTCCGGACGGCGCTTGCGTGGTGCCGCGACCATCCGCAGGCGGGACTGGACGTCGGCATGCGCCTCGCCGGTGCCCTCGGCTGGTTCTGGTACCTGGGTGACCACGTCGAGGGCCGCCATCAGCTGCGCGAGACCCTGCACGTCGCCGACGCCGCCGACGACATCGCGCCCGGTGTGCGGGCCGGGGTGCTGCGGGCGGTTGCGATGGTGGAGCGCCCCGGTGCGTGCGGGCGGTTGCGATGGTGGAGCGCCCCGGTGCGTGCGGGCGGTTGCGATGGTGGAGCGCCCCGGTGCGTGCGTCGTGCATCCGAGCCCCGTCTGCGCGGCGGCGGCGAGCGAGAGCGTGACGTTGTTCGAGGCGGCCGGGGAGCCCGTCCCTGCGGCGCTGTCACGGCTGTTGATGGCGGTGGAGGGCGGGTGGCGAGCCGCCGGAGTCGAGCCTGGCTGTCATCGACCACGCCGAGTCGGTGCTGCACGCGGCCAACCACGCGTGGGGTCTCGCGCTCGCCGAGTTCATCCGCATGGAGGTCGCCATGCGGACGCCCGACCGCGAGGCGGCGGTCGCGGCAGGTCGGCGTGCCGTCGCCCGGTTCCACCAGGTCGGGGACCGGTGGGGTCTCGGCCGTCCTGTCGCATCTCTGGTCCAACGTGCGGCCCTCGGTCGCCTGACCGAAGCAGCGGAGATCCTCGAGGAGTCGCTCCGCATCGCCGGCGACGTCGAGCTGTGGAACACGGTCCAGTGGGTCGCCGGTGATCTCGGGCTGACCCACGTCATGCTCGACCGTGGCGACGACGCCGAACGTTGCTTCGACGAGGCCGAGCGGGTCGCCACGCGCTACGGACTGCCGGCGGGTCGCGGGCTGGCCCACCTCGGACGTGGCCACCTCGCCCGTCGCGCCGGGGACACCGCCGCGGCGCGCGAGCACTTCCGACAGGCGGTCCGCCTGTGCGAACAGGTCGGGTCGCCCGCGCTCGTGGCGACGGCGCTGTCCGGCCTCGGGTACGTGGAGGAGTCGGTCGGACACCTCGATCGTGCCGCAGAGGCGCACCACCAGGTGCTCGAGCTCGCACGGACGGCGCGGGTCGGGTCCTTGACGGCGCCAGGGCTGGAGGGACTCGCCGGCGTCGCAGCCGCCCGGGGCGATGCTGAGGGCGCCGACGAGCTGGGGCGAGCGGCTGCGCTGCGTGCCCGCTCCGGGCAGCCGCCGCATGCACTCGAGCAACCCGACATCGAGCGGATCATGCGACGCGTCGAGGAGGATCTCGGCAGCGGGTTTCGACGCCGCCTTCGCACGCGGTCGTGGTCAGACGAGCCTGGACGACCTCCCAATCACCCGGTGAGCGGTGACACCGTCGGCGTCATGCGCGGTCGGGCAGCGTGTCCGGTCCGGCGGCACCGTTGATGCGACGGGCCGCGGCCACGGCGAGGGCGACCGCGACGGCCGTGCAGAGCAGCCCGAGGCCACCGAAGCCGGTCCGTGCCATGACGAGTCCGGACAGGGCGGCGCCGAGCATGCCGGCCAGGCCCATCGCGGTGTCCGCGAGCCCCTGGACACGGGGTCGCTCACGCGCATCGAGCGCGTTCGTGATCAGCGAGCTTCCTCCGACGAATGCGAGGTTCCATCCAACGCCGAGCAGCAGCAGCGCCACGATCAACCGCGTCGCGCGGGTTGTATCGGCACCCACCACGAGCATGCCCGCGGTGGCCAGCAGCACGGCACCGGCCACGACGACCCGCTGGTGCCCGAAGCGGTCGCCGAGCCTGCCGGTGAGCGGGGCCGGTGCGAACATGCCGGCGATGTGGACGGAGATGACCACGCCGATGAGCTCCACTCCGTGGTGACCACCGCCGACGTGGCCAGCCGCGATGTGCAGCGGCGTCACGGTCATGAGCGCCAGCATGGTGAAGTTCGCGACCACGACGGCCGAGACCCCGAGCCGCACGCCCGGACGCTCGAACAGCACGGTCAGCCGCTGGGCCGCTGCGTCCGGCGTCGTCCGCGACTCATCGGTCGCCGTGACACCGACGGCGATGAGGAGTGGGTCGGGGCGCAACCCGACCGTCAGCACCGTGCCGGCCACGACGAACGCCAGGGCCGACAGGGCGAACGGTCCGGCGAGCGGCGCCATCCCCGCCGCGGCGGATGCTGACGTCACCGGTCCGACCAGGACGGGTCCGACCGTTGCCGTCACCGCCGTGGAGCAGACGACCGTCCCGATCGCGATGCCGCGTCGCGCCAGCGGGGCGAGGTCCGCGGCCGCGAAGCGCGCGGCGGAGCTGGCCGCCTCCGCGGCGCCGAACAGCACCATCCCGGCGATCAGCAGCGGCAGGCTGCCCTGCGACACCGCCGACACCGCGACGAGGGCGCCCGCCGCTCCGGTGAACCAGCCCAGGCGCAGTCCACGACGCCGACCGGCGCGCCGCATGATCAGCGAAAGCGGGTACGCGGTCGCTGCGGTGCCCGCGACGGCAGCGGTGAGCGGCAGCCCCGCCGCGGCAGCGCCCCCGAGATCGGCGGCGATCAGACTGCCCACGGTCACGGCCGCGGCCAGGCCCAGCCCACCCGTCACCTGGGTTGCGATCAGGGTGGCGATCGTTCGGCGTTGCAGCCGGGCGATCGGCCGGATGTCGGCTCCAACGGACGGTGTCGCAACCGTCAACTCAACCGTCGACACGCTGGCCTCCTGTCGCTCTGCGACCACAGGCTGGCGGCAGGCGACCGCTGACACATCCGTGCACGCTGCCCATGTCTGCGTGAGCGCTACGGAGTTCGTCCCGTGTGGTGCGTCGACTCGGAGCTCGACCGGGCCCCCGTCGCACGCTGTCGTTCAACGCGTTCGCGGATGCCGAGCATCTGCTTGCCCATGAACAGGAAGTCGCCGATGTCGAAGGCGAGCCCGAACAGGCGATGCCGCGGCGGGAAGTGGGCACGGATCCGAAAGACCATTCGGGTTCGACCGTCAGGCAGCGGCGTCAGCATGGGAACGCTCGTGATCCGCGAGCCGCGGTTCTCGATGTCCAGCACGAGCGCACGGCCGGGATCGATGGAGCGGACGACGAAGCCCTCGGTGGGCGACGTGAGCATCACGTCCCCAACCCGCAGGTCCTGCAGTTCGGGGATGATCCGATCGGCGCTGGCGCGACCGGCGTTGTCGAACCGGTCGTAGGAGTACCAGCCGGCGCGTGTGTAGCCACCCATCTGAACCAGCCACGGCCAGACGTCCGCGGGCGACGCGTCGATGGTGATGCCGCGCGTCGCGGACAGCGTCGGGTGCGGGACCAACTCGTCGCCCGGCATCGGCCGCTCCACCTCGTCCTGCGTCGCGCCCCACCGCAGGTGCCACGGTCGGACGACCCGGCGGTAGACCAGCGACACAAGCGCCATGGTTCCGACCACTGCGAGCGCGCCGCGAGACCGCATCACAGCCGGCACCGGAACTCGTCGGTCATCGCTCATCCCCCACGACGGCGATCAGCGATCGACGTGCCGCCAACCGCTGCCGGATTCTGTCAGTATCAAGTCCTCGACCGCCAGTGGGCAGACGGCTACGCCGTGAGGTTCCGGCGGATCTCCCCGTGGCGCGCCGTCGCGAGGGCGGATGGCTCGCCTCTGGCACAGAACGCCAGGCCCCTGAGCCTCGGGTGCGGTCGCTCGACGACGAGCCGACCCGCCTCGTCCAGCTTCGCTTCGAGCGCCGAGACGGCGGCCGCGAACCGCGGGTCGGACCGCGCTCGCGCGTAGAAGGACAGCACGTTGACGTAGAAGAACAGGTTGTGACGCAGGAAGGGGTACTCGACCCGCAGGAACTGGGTACCGATCCCCCAGTGGCATGGCCCCAGCGGCTCCCGCGTCTCCCAGTGGTCGAGCAGGGACTCCACCGCGTGATCGATCGCGACGACTCCGGCGCGGTGCTCGGTGCCGAAGCGCAGGGCGTCGAGGGCGTACAGCGTGGCACCCGGATTCGCGTAGCGGGTGTCCGGTCCACGACCGAAGCGCGTGAAGTTGTACCGCCAGCCGCCCGTCCCGTGGACGCTGTCGAGCAGGTACCGCATCGTCCGTTGTACCGACGGGTGATCAGCGAGTCCGAAGCGACACAGCACGCGCGCCGCCTCGGCCGTGTAGCAGGGGTACAGGGGCGCCTTCGGCGCAACGCGGATGCGGCCGTCATCGCGGCACGCGTCGAGGATGAGCTCGAGGCCGCCCTGCACCGCCTCGTGGTCGGCAGGCACGCCCAGCTCGTGGAGCATCGCGAGCGACGCGATCGTGCTGAACGGGTTGCCGACGTAGACGCGACCCTCCGCCGTCGCCCAGAAGTCTCCGCCGTTGTCGTGGCGACGCGCGACGATCGCCGCGACGTCCGCGTCATGGCTGTCCGTCCGAAAGCCGATCGGCGCCACGGTTGGATCTCAGCCGCCAAGGAGTCCTTCGACGGCGGCTGATGGCTTGTGGTCGGGCAGGCGCATCATGCGGAACGAGTTGATGAACCCGACGAGGCAGGCGAGGCCCGGAACGACCATCGCCACCTGGAGCGCGAGGCTGCCTGCGGCGCTGTTGATACGGATGATCTCGTCTCGAATCTCCTCGGGTTGGTCGGCGAGCAACTCCTCGAGCTGTGTGGTGCTCACGAGTTGGGCGTTGTCCTCCAACGCGACGGCGATGCGCTCCTGGTCCGCCGGCGGGATCACGTCGCTCGACTCGGCCATGGTGATGAAGCTCAGCGACAGGGCCGCGAGGAGCAGACCGCCCGCCACCGCCAGTCCGAACGACAGCCCGAAAGACTGGCCGGCCGAGTTGACCCCGGCCGCCTCGCTGACCCGCTCCTCCTCGATCGGCGCCAGGATGTAGTTGTTGAGCTGCGAGACCAGGAGGCCGAGACCCGATCCGGCGATCAGGAGGGGGACCAGAAGCGCCCAACCGGACTCACCACGAGGGATGACCGGGACGACCAGCACCATCCCGACAAGCGCGAGCGCGAATCCCGTCCGGATGATGCTGGCCGGGCGTCGATCCCCGGCCTTCTTCCCGGCGAGCAGGGCGACGGCGAACATCGTGAGCGAGAGCGGTGCGAGCGAGAGCCCCGCCTGCATCGCGTTGTACTCGAGCGTCACCTGCAGGTAGAGCGGCAGGGCGATCATCGCGCCGCCGAGGGCGATCTGTTGGAGCACCATCTGGGAAGCGCCGACCCGGAAGTTGGCGAGCTTGAACAGGTCCGGATCGAGCAGCGCCACCTTGCCCTCACGCTTGCGCCTCACGAGCCAGCGGGCGAGCGAACCGAGTGCGACCGCACCGACGGCCATGAGGAGCAGGACGAACTCGCCACCTTCCTGCCAGACCAGGATGCCGAGCACGACCCCGCCCATCCCGAGGACGGAGAGGACGGCGCCGACCGTGTCGATCTTGCGCAGACCCGTGAACGGCACGTCGACGACCATCTTGATCTGGGACAGCACGATCGCGATGATCAAGACCTCGAGGCCGAAGCCGACGCGCCACGACATGTAGGTGGTGACGAAGCCCCCGAGGAGCGGGCCGACCGCGGCGCCGACCGCCGCTGAGGCTCCGACCAGTGCGTAGGTCCTTCTCTGTGCCGCCCCCTCGAAGTTGCCGTGGATCAGGGACTGCATCGCGGGCAGCAGCAGCGAGGCGCCGAACCCCCCGATGATCGCCCAGAAGATCACGATCGGGGCCACGCTCTGGGTGAGGGTCATCGCAAGGGCACCGATGGCATAGGCCAGCAGACCCAACACGTAGGCGCGTTTGCGCCCCATCAGGTCGCCGAGCTTGCTGCTGATGAGGATGAACGCCGCGGAGACCAACGCCTCGAGCGCGATGGCGGACTGGATGCCGCTGACCGTCGCCTCGAGATCACGAGCTACGGCGGTGATCGACACGTTCATGATCGAGGTGTCGACGACGAGGACGAACATCGCCATCGCCAACAACACGGACAGCCTCCGGCTGCCCGTTGCCTCCTCAGAAGCGCTCGGCTCAGGCTGACTCCGCAACTGGGACATCGGCCCACCCTTCACGCGCTGAACTGATCGCTGGAGATCCGACCACCAATCGGTGCTCCTCCATCCGCTGATCGTCCGTCGTGGAACACCGCATGGTCAAGGGCAAACGGCCCGACCCGGTCGGGTCAGATGATCGAGACCCATGGCAGGCCCCCGTTCGACGCGGATGAGTGCGGCGATCGCCTGACCTCACAGCGACCGCGGGAGGCCGAACGCGGGGAACAGCCGCGCCTCGAATGTCATGATCTCCGCGATCAACCCGTCCTCGAAGCGGAGCACGTCGAGGTTGGACGCCCTGAACGTGTCTGCGCCGGGGGCGCGGAAGTAGTTGGCGACCGCGGGCTGCAGGTTGGCACCGGTGGCGACCGCACGCCAGTCACCCCAGGCGTCGGGTCCCACTATCGCCGAGGACCACATGGCGATGATCGCCTCACGTCCGTCGAAGCGCTCCGGGTGCGGGGGCATCGTCTGCACGGCATCCTCGCGCAGCATCCCCGCCAGCGCGTCCATGTCGTAGCGCTCGGTGGCCTCGACGAACCGTTGCAGCAGGACGCGGTCGTCGGCCTGTGCGCCCGTCTCCGACCGGGACCACTCCGTGCGATGGCCGGGCAGGCTCGCCCTGAGGGTGCGACGGGCGCGCTGCAGCGCGCTCTTGACCGCCGCCACGCTCATGTCCAGCAGCGCGGCGGTCTCGTTGGCGGGCCAGCCGAGCACGTCGCGCAGGATCAGTACCGCGCGCTGACGTGGTGGGAGGTGCTGGATAGCGGCCATGAACGCAAGCTCGATCGTCTCCTTGGCCACGACCATGGCATCGGGCCCCGCGTCGTCCGGCGTCGCGGGCTCGAGCAGGTCGTCGGGGTACGGCTGCAGCCACGGAACCACCGCCGTCACGGCGCCACCCGGCGCTGGCGCCAGACGCGCGCGACGGTTCCGCCGGTTCAGCACGTCCAGGCACGCGTTGGTCGCGATCCGGTAGAGCCAGGCCCTGACCGTCGACCGTCCCTCGAACGTGTGTCGCCTGCGCCACGCGCGCAGCAACGTCTCCTGGACCACGTCCTCGGACTCCTCGAACGAGCCGAGCATCCGGTAGCAGTGGAGCTGCAACGGGCGGCGATGGCGTTCGGTCACGGCGGCGAACGCCGCCTCGTCGCCCGTGCGGAGCGCGGCGACGGTGGCGGGGTCCTCCCCGTCACCGTGCTGCTGTGTCACCGCCGACGCCATCGACCCTCACGCGACCCTGGTCATGATGGAGTCGTAACCTCCGCCCCCGGGGTACACCCAGGCGCCGGCGCAGGTGGATCCGTCGGAACTGAACGTCCCTCTGAAGTAGGCCGGCGAGCCCCGCTCACCGCCCCAGATCGTCAGCGTGTCGCCGTCGAGCTCGTAGACGTAGTCGAACGTGTTGCCCATGCTGTCGTAGTACCGCGACCAGATGTCGTCGGTCTGCTCCTCACCGAACGGCTGCAGCCGGCCGATGACCTCGATGCCCGTGACCCGCTGGCCGTACTGCTCCAGGTCGACATGCTGAAGCAGGAAGAACCCGCCGTCCAGCCACTCGTAGGTCACTGTCCCCTGGGCGCCACCGGTGACCTGCCACGTCCCGAGCAACCGTTCGAGGCCCCGCAGGTCGGGCGATGGCGCCGGTCGCTGCTGCGTCTCCTGCACACTCCCGTCGTCAGTCATCACGCACTCCTCTTCCGGTCCGGGGCCCGCTCCTTCGCGTGCCCACACCACTACGACGGCGCGACCCGGAGAAAGGAATCGCAACGGGCCGACGGCTGGGCCTCGGCAGTGGTCGGACGTTCGCAGCGGCGCGCCCACCGGCGGTGGTCCGCGCGAGAGCGCAGTGTCAGGCGTGGCGGCGGTACACGAGCATGGTCAGTGGCCCGAACACGGCGACCAGGCCGGCACTGATGGCGAGGACCAGCCCGATGTGGCCGGTGGCCGCTGGCCGTGCATGAGCCCGCGGACCGCGGTGACCAGGATCGTGATCGGTTTGACGTCGACGAACGCCTGCAGCCCGCCCGGCAGCGTTTCGAGGCGCACGAAGACGTTGCTGTTGAAGGTCAGGGGGGAACAGGACCATCATGCTCAGGCCCATGATGGCCTGCTCGGAACGCATGACGATGCCGAGCATGGTCCAGATCCATGACAGGCCGAACGCGAAGACGAGCAGCACACCGACGCAGGAGCACCGTCGTGCCGCCATCACCAGCGCACGGACGATCTCCCACACCTGGTTGCGGCTGCGGGGATCCAGTCCGGTCGTCGGCTCTTCGAGGAAGATCAGGTCGGGCGTGACGACGATGCTTGGCTGCGATGTCGATCCGCCGCCTCATCGGTCGATCGTCCCGGAATCAGTGTGCGGCCGGGTCCGCGGGAGTGGAGCTGCGGGCGCGCACCGCTGGCCACAGGATCGTCACACGCCCGTGGACGCAGCGCGCGCAGCAGCTCCGGGGACGACCCGTGCGTCCCAGTCGACGTGATAGCGGTGCATCCACGCCAGCGAGCTGGCGCCGTTGCCGGCGACCCTTCGCAGGAACAACGGCATGAGCAGATCGCGGAACACCCGTGCCACCGGCCCCGCCACCTTGTCACTGGTCGACCTCGCGCCGACGGCGACGACGCGTTCGACCCGCGCGCGGCGAAGCTGCTCGTAGGTCTCGAGCGCTGCAGGGATCGTTGGGAGGTCGCGGACGCACCGGGCGAGCTGCACGGCGTCCTCGATCGCCATCGACGCTCCCTGACCCGACGATGGCGAGACGGCGTGGGCGGCGTCGCCGATGACGACCATCGATGGGTTGTGCCAGATCGGGATGGTCGGGAAGTCGTAGGTGGCATAGCCGCGCAGCGGGCCAGGCGTCGCGTCGATGAGGTCGACCGCCGGCGAGCGGTCGACGGCGTACAGGTCGCGTAGCATCGTCCGCCACTGCGTGTCGGTCGTCGATGCCAGCGCCTCATGACCCGGGTCCTCGCGGGCGGGAGGGTTGGCGAACCACCACGTCTCGCCGTCGGGTGCGGGGGCGTAGCCGAAGAACGCACGCTTGCCGAAGATCATGTGGTACTCGCCGGGCCGCTTGTCGGTGGCGACACCGCGCGCGTAGCCGCCGAGGTTGAGCAGCGGCACGCGACGCGCTGCCGGAACATCCGGGTCGATGACCGTGCGCACCCGTGAGCGGACGCCGTCACAGCCGACGAGGAGATCCCCCGCGGCCGTCGAGCCGTCCTCGAACTCGGCGATGGCTCCGCCGGCGTGCTCGCGAGCGTCGACGAGCCGCCGGCCATGGTGGATGCGCACACCGCGGCGCACGGCCTCGTCGCGCAGCGCCGTGTACAGGTCGGTTCGCCTGACCGTGTGACCGACAGTCCCGTCGTCGAGCACGCCGCCGGTCGGCACGGTCCCCAGGTGCTTGCCCGTCCAGCTGTAGAACTGCATCACGGGCGTGGCGAATCCCCTGCCGGCCACCGGGCGGTAGGCGTCGATGGCGCGCAGCGCGTCCATGCCGTTGGTCTGCAGCGTGAGGAACGCGCCCACATCATCCGCCGTGCGCGGGTGGGCCTCGAAGATCTCGGCGTCGACGCCCGCACGTTGCAGGGCCATCGCGGCGACCGGTCCAGCGACACCGGCGCCGATGATCAGTGCCTTCGTCATGACTGCTCCTCGTGGTGTGGCCTCCCGACCCGCGCTACCGTCGAGCCGGACCGGAACCTCGTTGTGACAACTATCTCGCCTTGCCGAAGTGTAGTATCTCGCCAAGCCAAGATACTCGCAACCCCGAATCATGAGGCCGCACAGATGACCCCGACCGATGCACTCCGGGATCGCGTCCAGGCCGCGGTGGTGCGGTTCATCGCCGACGCGATCCTGTTCAACCACGTCGTGGCGCAGCGTGAGGGGCTCGGTCCGAGCGATGGACAGTTCATCACACTGCTCCAGGTGCACGGGCCGATGACGGCGGGCGAACTGTCAGCCCGCAGCGGGCTGACGACCGGGTCGACGACCGGCGTGATCGACCGGCTCGAGCGCGCAGGCCTGGCGCATCGCGTGCGCGACCGGCAGGACCGCCGCCGGGTCATCGTGACCCCCGATGACGAGGCGATCAGCACACGGGTGTTCCCCCACTACGCTGGACAGGCCGAACGCCTCGGCCGGGTTCTGGACCAACGGACCCGCGACGAGATCGAGACGGTCGCAGTGTTCTTCGAGGAGCTCGTGGACGACCAGGCCAACGAGGGCTGACGACCGCACCATCGTTGGGGGCACGAACCTCATCGGCTGTTGGCGGGCGGGGGCTGCTCACGGTCACGCTCCACCACTGGCGGTGTGGTGAGGAATCTGTGGATCATCGGCACCGTCACCGCACCTTCACCGGCCGCGGCGGCGACCCGCTTGACCGAGCCGGCGCGCACATCGCCCGCCGCGAACACACCGGGCATGCTGGTCTCGAACGCTGCGGGCGCGCGGCTCAGCGGCCACCGATCGGGCGAGATCTCACCACCCGTGCGCACGAAGCCGCGCTCGTCCCGTTCGATCTCGTCCGGCAGCCAGTCGGTGTGTGGTTCGGCTCCGATCAGGATGAACAGTCCCGCCGCGGGGACCTCACGATCCTGGCGGGCGGCCCTGTCGCGGAGCGTGAGCCGCTCGAGGTGCCCGGAACCGCCACCGCCGACGACCTCCGTCTGCAGGAGCACCTCGATGCGGTCGTGCGCGCGCAACTCGCGGATGAGGTAGTCGGACATCGATCTACCCAGGTCCGGTCCACGAACGACGAGCGTCACGCGCGCCGCGTACCTCGCGAGGTGCAGTGCGGCCTGCCCCGCCGAGTTCCCCGCTCCGACGACGAACGCGTCGAGCCCCTCGAGCGCCGCAGCCTCGCCCAGCGCCGCACCGTAGAAGACACCCGCGCCGACCAGCGCCTCCAGGGACGCGACACCCAGCCGGCGGTACGACACGCCGCACGACAACAGGACCGATCGCGACGCCACCTCGACCCCGCTCGACACGGTCAGCTGCAGCACGTCGTCGGCCCGCAGGGCAACCGCCGAGCGCATCAGGTGGAACGACGCGCCGAACCGGGTCGCCTGCCGCTCGCCGTGCACGGCGAGACGACGCCCCGTCACGCCGCGGGGGAAGCCGAGGTAGTTGCGGATCATCGAACTCGTGCCGGCCTGTCCGCCGATCGCCTCATGCTCGATCACGAGGGTGTCCAGGCCCTCCGACGCGGCGTACACGGCGGCGCCCAGCCCGGCGGGTCCCGCGCCGATGACCACCAGGTCGTAGACGTCCGAGCCGACATCACCCGCGAACCCGAACTGGTCGGCCAGTTCCTGAAGCGACGGGGCGCTCAACGGCGGCGCGTCCAGCACCTCGACGACGGGCAACCCCGCATCGGGGTCCGCGCGGTCGAGGATGCGTCGCCCCTCACTGGAATCAGGAGGGTAGATCCCGGCTGGGATGGCGTGACGTCGCAGGATGTCGACCATCGTCCGCTCGGCCACCGCCGTCTCAGAACCGACGATCTTGACGGCGTCCACGACCGGTCTGGTGATCCATGCCCAGTCCGCCAGGTACTCGGTGAGCATGCCGAAGAAGTCCTCGTCCCGCGGCCCGGTCGGCTTCGACACGGCGCTGTCGATGCGGCCGAGCGCCACGGCCCGTCGGACGTCACCCCCAGCCGCCCCGACACCACGATCGTGGAGCAGGATCCGCGTGGCGGTGGGCACGAGTCCCCGGACCTGCACGAGGAACGCGATGCTGTCGACCGACCACATGTCGACGTCGGCGAGCACCATCGCGACTGGCGCATCGGCGGCCTCGAACGCCAGCAACCGCTCGAGTGCGGCTCTCGCTGACGAGCATGCCTCAATGGCGTAGTCACGCGCGAAGCGACTTGCGAGCTCGTCGGTCATGCGCGCCCGTTCGCCGGCGTCCTCGATGACCAGCAGCAGGACAGGGTTCATCCGGTGCCAACGTCGACCAGGCTCTCGTCGACGAAGCACCACGCCCATTCCTCACCCGGCTCAACCGACCGCGCGATCGGATGCCCGACCGCGTCCGCATGACGATGTGCGTGGCGGTTCTTCGACGAGTCGCAGCATCCGACTTCACCACAGGTCAGGCACATCCGCAGATGCACCCACGGATCGCCGATCGCGAGGCACTGGGCGCAGCCCTCGGACCGCGGCTGCGCGTCGCGGACCGCATCCAGGTGGGAGCACGCCGGCGATCGCCCGGTCATGCGCTGCACGAACCACCTCGCGTTGGACAGCAACCCCACGAGGCGCGTGACCTCGCCATCCGGTCTCCTCCTGACTGACACCGCACGGTACTGCAACGCCACCCGACCATCCAATCGGTCGTCGTAGCGACTCGAGCCACAACCCGCGAGGCATCGTCTCCTGCGATCACTTCGGTCACGTTGACCGGTTCGTAGGGCGATCGTCCGTCGCTTCGTGACACAGGCTCGCCATACTGGACATCCGGTGATCGCCCTCCGGCAACGACGGTCCGGGCCGCAGTCGAAGGGAGCGAACGGTGGCTGACGTCGGGCTCGGTCTGGTGGCGATCCTCGTCGGCGCCGGCCTGACCGCGTCCCTGACGGGTGAGGGCTTCCTCGCCACCGTCCTGGGGTGGCTGGTCGGCCTCGTCGTCGCCGCGCTCTTCGGTGTCCTCGCCTACCTGTACTACGAGGTGTCGGTCCTTATCGCAATGTCGGCGATCGGCTTCAGCTGGGCACCACCGCGATGGTCGCCCTGGGCGTCACGTGGTCCTGGCTCATCGTGCTGGTCGGCGTGATGGTCGGGGCGTTGCACGTTGATCGCCATCGTCGCGGACCTTCCGATGGTCCTGCTGACCGTGCTCACCGCCGGAGCCGGGGCGACCGCGATCATCATCGGCGTCATGCTCGTCGTGGGTGTGGTGTCGATCGGCGACCTCGGGGCGACCACGACCACCGCCGACCTCGATGACGACTGGTGGTGGTACGTGGTCTACGCCATCCTGACCGTCGCCGGGATCGTCGCGCAGCTCACCGCCACAGCGAGAATGCGTGGTTCCCTCCGCAATCGCCAGCGACCGGAACTGCTCCCACCGGGGATCGCGTGTCGCGTCGGTCACGATGACTGGCGGCGGTGGTGGGCCGCTGTACCACACGAGCCCATCAGGGGCCGATCGCCATCCCGTCGATCGCTGTGCAGTGCTCCTCGGGCACTCTGCCACTCGGACGACGACCGCCACACGTGGCGCAGTAGATCGTCCCGGCTGCCGCCCGCAACGGCGATAGCGCGAGCAACAGCAGCAGGTCGAACTGCAGCGTCGTGAGGCGACAGGTCCAGGACCACCAGGCCGACCCGGGGATCGTCGACCCGCTCGAGCGCGGTGGTGGCGTCGGCGAACCGTCACGCAGGTCGCAGGGCATCACGGCGCTGGGGGGTGTGCTGGTGGCGATGAGCTATCGCCGCCCGCGAGGCCGGTCTCCGGGCGCTGGGGGTTGTCGACGCCGGTTTGCCGACGGGCGTGGGCGCATGACCCGCGGCGATGGGGTCGTTCTGCTGTCGAGCGGACTGGGCGGCGCGCGCGTCGGACCTGCGTTGGCCCGGCGCCTGTGCCCGCGCTGTATCGCGACGTGTGCCACGTCTCGTCATGGATCAGACCGAGGCCCGGCGACCCGCCGTGGAACGGTGGGCTACGCGGCTGCCTCCTGTACGGGTGTCGACTCCGCGAGGCGCTTGATGGCCTGCAGGTGACTGCGGGCCATGACGAAGTCGGCGGGCACGATCGCGGCGAGGAACGCGACCTCGAACCAGCGCGGTCGAAGCTTCATGCGGTTGCGTTGCACGAGCCGCGTGACACCCGGCCACGGTTGGTCGAGGTGCCAGCTCCACACCCATTCCAGGCTCGCCCCGAACCTGTCGCGCCACGCGATCGGCACGTGCCGGGTCGAGCGCAACGCCATCGTCCGTCGCCGGTCAAGGATCTCGACGGTGAACCAGCAGTCAGATTGGGGCGGGCCGTCGAGGATGCGGTCGCCGAGCCGAAGCTGCTGCAGCTCGGAGACGATGCGATCGGCGCTCGGACCGTTCGCTGGGAACAGCAGCTGGTCCACCCACCGGTACGTGTACCAACCCGCTCGGCCCCAGCCCATCTGCGCCAGCCACGGCCAGACGGTGGCCGGCGGGGCGTTCCACCGTGATGCCGTGCGTGGTCAGCAGCGTCGCGCCGTGGAGCAGCTCGTCGCCAGGCAGCGGCCGCCGACGCTCGTCCGCCGTGGCACCCCACGTGGCGCCGAGACGGAACAGCGACGCGTACCCGACAGCCGCCGCGCCCACGAACGCGATCGTCCTTGCACGGGTTGTCATCGGCATTCTCCCCTTCAGCGACGGAGCGCGCCGGCCCGCCCCAGGACGTGGCGGAGTCCCCGGGCCGCGGTGAGCAACCCGGCGTCCCATCCAGGTGCACGTCCGCCCGCCGGGGGCCCGATGTCATGCATCGGCAGGCCGCTTCGGGCGAGCAGCCACGAGATCACCGAGTTCGAGTTCCACATCTCGCCCGTCCCCAGCTCGTCCCGCCCCCACGTCGGGCTGGGCAGCTGGCTGACGAGGTCGAGCAGGTGACGCGCCTGCAACGCATCGTCGCTCACGCGCTGCGGACCTGCGACGGCCGCGTCGGCGTCGGCGATGACGCCGTCACGCCAGCGGCGGACCTCGTAGCGGAACACGCGGAGGCGCGCGGTCCGGCGGCTGCCGACCGGGCCCTCCACGACGACGCCGCGCGATGCACCGTCGCCATCCGGGATCGGCCACGCGTTCTCGATCACGTAGCGCCCCTCCGGCAGGTGGACCTCGAGCGCGGAGTGGTACAGGTCCAGCGGTCGCCGCCGCTCCGCGAGCGCGTGCATCGCCTCGTAGACGCGGCCGTTCAGCCGCACGAACCACCCGCCAGCGCCGAGGGGAAGCCAGTACAGATCGATGCTCACCTGTGACGCCGCCCGCGGGAGCCGGGCGTCAGCGTACGGCCCGCCGCGGCGATCGGCCATCGTGCCGCTCGCACGCCATCCACCGGCCTCGGCTCCCACCGTTTCCACACCTCCAGGTCACACCGCGACTCTGGTACCAGACCGGGACGCCGTGCAGTGCCGAAGGACCCCGAGCGCAGGGACCCTTGCCAACCGTCCGAAGGGACCGCCACCGCCCGATGGCCTCGTCGATCGGGGTCATGTGACCCTGTGCTCGCGCGCTGGATCCGCCAGCCTGACACTGGAGACGAGACGGTGAGCAGGTGCTGCGAGCGGAGAGGTGGTCGTCCATCCTCTCGGGGCTCGATGACGAGGGACGGAGATGAGCGACGGCGCACGGGGAGACCGCCGGTACCGGGTGGTACCGTACCCGCGCCAGCGTCAGCCCGTGCTGGACGTGCTGGCCACCGCGGCCCGGCAGTACACGATCCACGGACTGATCGAGGTCGACGTCACCACCGCACGCGAACGGCTCACGCGTCCAGCGCACCAGGTGTCGTTCACGGCGTTCGTCGTCGCCACGGTCGCGCGCGCCGTCACAGCGCATCCCCAGGTCAACGCCCGTCGTGTCGGCCACCGTCTCGTGCTGTTCGACGACGTCGACGTGGTCGTGACGATCGAGCGGCCTGTCGACGGCGCGCCTACGCCGATGCCGACCATCCTGCACGGCCTCGACAGGCAGTCCTGTGCAGACATCACCGGACAGATCAGCACGCTCAGGCAGCGGCCGGTCACCCGTGCAGGCGACCTGACCGGCAACCGGCTGCTCGCCACGGTGCCCGGGGTGATCCGCCGGCTCGCGCTGCGCGCGGCCGGCCGCGTTCCCGCCGCCGCGGCCCGCTTCGCGCCGCCGATCGGGATCAGCTCGCTTGGGATGTTCGACGCGGGTGGCTGGGGCATCCCACTGTCGCCGATGACGCTGATGGTCACCGTCGGCGGCATCATCCAGCGACCCGCGCTGATCGACGGCGAGCTCGTCGAACGCGAACTGCTACCGTTGACACTGAGCTTCGACCACGCGGTCGTCGACGGCGCGCCGGCGGCACGCTTCGCCGCCACCCTGCGGCGGCTGTTCGAGTCCGCCGCGGCGCTCGACGGTGCTGGGACCGATCATGACAGCCACACGCGGTAGGTCCGCCTTCCGCGCCGACATGCGTGCGGCCCGCCGGCGCCTGGCCACCGTGCACTCGTTGCTGGCCGCGACGCGGTACGGGGCGGTCGAGTACGCCGACCATGGAAGCGGTCCGCCCGTCCTGGTGATCCACGGGGTCATGGGCGGCGTCGACGCCGGGCTGCGCAACGTCGCCTGCCACGTCCCCGACGGGTACCGCATCGTCGTGCCGTCCCGCTTCGGCTACCTGCGCTCCTCGCTGCCGCTGCGCGCCACCCCCGCATTGCAGGCCGACGCCTACGCCGCGCTCCTCGACGCGCTCGACATCGACCGGGTCGCGGTCATCGCCGCGTCCGCCGGATCGTCGTCCGCGCTGCAGTTCGCCATCCGCCACTCCGACCGCGTCCGTGCGCTGATTCTGGTGTCCCCCAACGTCCCCGGCCCGCATCACGCCACCAGCCTGGCGTTCAAGCTGATCGCCCATGCGCTGTGGCGGTTCAACGTCGTGTTCTGGGCCGCTGAACGCTACGCGCCGCGTGCCGTGCTGGGTCTCATGGGCGTCCCCGAGGGCCTGCCGCTGAGCGACGCCGACCGCGCCACCGTCCAAGCCGAGCTCGAGGGCATCTTCCCCATCGACCAACGCATCGACGGGATCCTGTTCGACACGTTCACGTCCAACCCTGACATCAACACCGGCTACCCGCTGCACGCCATCACCGCGCCGACACTGCTGTGCCATGGCCGCGACGACCCGGGCCCGCCATACCACGGCGCGGTCCGGCTCACCGAGCAGATCCCCGGCGCCACCCTCACATCCTGGGACCGCGGCGGCCACATCGGCCTCGGCGACCACCCCCACATCGACAACGCCATCCACACCCTGCTGCGCGACAGCGCGGCCGCGCCAACACGATGAACCTTCGTTTGCGGTCCCGTCCGGCGAGCCCGCGGTGACGGTGCTGCCCCCGGACCGGACGCGAGCGCGCGCCGTCGGCGGGAACCCCACATGAGGTCGGGACGAAGGTCCCATGACCCGTCCGCTTGGAGGCCCGGGCAGCAGCGTCGGCGGGCCGCCGACGCTGTCCGGTGACGTTGGAACGCCCGGCGGGAGGACGTCATGGTCGATCGCGGCGTGGGCCTAGTCACCGGCGTGAAGGCCCGCGCCATCGCGATCATGTGCGCCGATCCGGCGGTCCTTGTCGACGCCGGGCCGGCCCGGCTTGGGATTTTCGACCCGACGCTACGGACTGGAGAACCAGGGTTCCGTCATGTCGAGATGTCGGTTCGGCGTTCGAGATGGCGGGCCGCAGGTCCCCGAGCGTGCCCTGCATCGCCCGATCGATGTCCCGCGCCTTGTCGACGTCGTTGACCGTGCCCTGGATCACCTGCACAAAGCCCGCGTCGTCCGAACCCCCGTCCTTGAGCACATCGACGAACGTGCAGTCGTGGAAGGTCGGTTCGTCGACGTACTGCGACGTCTCGCTCCACCACGCATCCTGTTCGGCGCGCTCGCTGTTCGCGAGCGCGGCCGTTTCGTCCTCGAACCGGACGAGCGCGATGAACTCACCCTCCGCCGTGACGCCGGCGGTGCCGCCGAGGAACCCCTTCGCGCCCGGCTTGAGCTGTTGGTCCCACTGCTCCCATTGCGCGCGCAGCGCCGTCGGATCGTTCGTCCTGCCTTGGATCACCTGCACGACATCACGCTCACCTCCTGGGTCCCGCGCGTCTGGCCGCGCCGATCGTGTTGAGGGTCGGCCGCCCACCGGCAGTCCGTCGCGACGCCACGCCTCGAGCCGCCGGTCACGTCGGTCGCGTCGCGACCGAGCACGGGTGCATGATGCCGCCGGTCGCGGCGATCAGGCGCGATGCGGCGAGGCTGGAGCAGAACCCCTCTGCGCACAGCACGATCAGCGGGACATCGGCCCGTCCGAGCCGCCGGTCGTGCGAGGGCGAGGAGGGGTCGGCGCGCCACTCGAGGACATTGAGTGCGATGGGCACCGCGGCGGGCACCTCGCCGTCGCGCGCACGCTGTTCGCTGGTGCGCACGTCGATCAGCACACGGCCGCTGCGCACGGCGTCGGCGGCTGCCTGCGGCTCGAGACGGTCCAGACACTGCCGCGCCCGCGCGAGCATCTCATCGACGGTCACAGGGGTCGGCCTCGTGACGGAGGGTTGCCCGCCGCAACCCGGGACGCCCACTATCCGCTCGCGAAGGACGATGTCGAGGGCATGCGGCCACCCAGCGCACACGCCTGACGTCGATGGTCGTTCGCCGGACCGAGGCGCCGCATCGATGTGCCGCGGGCCGCACCAGCCCCGACCAGGCGGATGCGAGCACGTGGATGGACCGGATCGGGACGTTCGTCGGGCCCGCCACGTGCCGAACGCCCGTCCGCACCGGCGCCCGTTCCACGGAGACTGACATCGGTCTGCCCCCGAGTCGCGGGACGCGGACGCGCGGCATGAGTGGCCGGCCGCGACGCAGGAGGCGACCGATGACAACCGCTGGGACGGGATCCGGCAGCCGCGTGCTGGTGGTTGCATCCTCCAGGCACGGCGCGACGCACGAGATCGGGGCGCACATCGGACAGACGCTGCGAGCCCGCGGGTGCGACGTGACCGTCGCCGACGCCGCTCGGATCGAGGCCCTGGACGGCTACGACGCGATCGTGCTCGGCAGCGCCGTCTACGCCGGCCACTGGCTGCCCGACGCCAAGGCGGTCGCCGAGCGGATCGCCGACCTCCACCCGTTCCCCGCGGTGTGGTTGTTCTCCAGTGGGCCGGTCGGCGACCCCCCGAAGCCCGACGAGGAGCCGGTCGACGTCGCCGCGATCGTCGAGGCCACCAACCCCCAGGGCCATCGCCTGTTCGCCGGCAGGATCGACAAGTCCGAGCTCGGGTTCGCCGAGCGGGCGATCATGATCGCCGTGCGTGCTCGGGAGGGGGACTATCGCGACTGGGACGACATCGCCGGTTGGGCGCAGGGCATCGCCGATGCCCTGCACGCCGCGCGATCGGATCGGGGGTCCGCGTGACGCAGGTGCACGACCCCGCTCGAACCACGATGCGTCTCCATGGAAGGAACGGTCGACATGGGTCCGCAGGAGTACTCGACCTGCACGACGTACCGGCCGCCGAAGGCGTGGTACCGCCGCCTGAACAGACTCGGCGTCGTCCTCACGTCGCTGGGGCTCGCGCCGCGCGACGCGGTGACACTGGAGGTCCGCGGCCGCAGGTCCGGCAAGGTGCGCAGGACCCTGGTCCTACGCACCCGGCACAATGGTGCGGACCACCTCGTGGCGCTGGCGGGCGAATCCCAGTGGGTGCGCAACGTCCGCGCAGCCGGAGGTCATGCGGTCATCCGACGGCGGCGTGCGCACCACGTCCGCCTCGAGAAGCTCGGCCCGGCGGAGCGGGGTGACATCATCGCCGCGTACCTGTGTGCGGGGCCGGCGGAGCGGCGCCGAGGCCGCTGCGACGCAGGCACGCGCGTACTTCGGGCTCGATCCGGACCCGTCCCGCGACGACATCGAGGCCATCGTCGACCACTACCCCGTGTTCCGCATCGCGTGTGAGAGGTAAGGATGTCGCTCACTGGTGCACCATCTCATCGGGCCAGGAGCAGCTGCGCGAGGCCGTCCGTGCTCGCGCGGTAGGCGTTGGCCAGGACGACGATCACGCGACGCCGGCCGGGTTGGTACCACATGGTGGCGCGATAGCCGGGCAGTGATCCGCTGTGGCCCCGCACGGCGGTGCGGTAGTCGGGTCGGCGCAGTTCGACGCCCAGCCCCGTAGTTGCTGTGGGGAGGGTGGAACTGACCCGGCGTGGTCATCTCACGACGGGCGTCGCGCGATACCAGGTCGCCCTCGAACAGCGCCCGGGCGAAGCGGACGAGGTCGGGCGCGGTCGACACCAGCGCGCCCGCGGGCCCCTCGGTGGTGTCGAGCGCGGGCCACGGGCCAGTGACGGGGTCGTCGAACCCGTCGCCGCTCGTGTCGAACCATCCGGAGATGGTGTCGGTGGCCGGATCGTCGACGCCGGCGATGCTGGTGTCGCCCAGGCCGAGTGGCTCGATGATCCGCTGCCGCACCACGCGTGCCCACGGCTGGCCGGTGACAGCCTGGATGACCTGACCGAGCAGCACATAGCCGGTGTTGGAGTAGGCATAGGCCGTCCCTGGAGCGAAATCGCGGTCGCGGTCGGCGACCAGGTCGAGCACCTCGGCCGTGGTCCATCGCCGCTCCGGCTTGTCGAGCAGCGCATCGGCGAACCCGGCCGCCAACGTGTGGTCGGGCACACCGCCGGTGTGACGGAGCAGCTGGCGCAGGGACACGTCGCCCCATGGCGAGGCGGGGACGTACCGCAACAGCGGGTCGTCGAGCCGGAGCCGGTGCTCGTCGGCCAGCTGCATGACCACCGTCGCGACGAAGGTCTTGGTGATGCTGCCGACGCGGAAGCGCGCGTCCGCGGCCACCGGCTCCTCAGCGTCACGGCCGCTGACGATGAAGCGGGCGCCGGTGTCGGGATCACTGATCGCGACAGTCACGGCGTGCACCGGGGTGCGGATGCGCCAACGCTCGACGACCCCCTGCGTTGCGGTGGCGGCCCGCGGCGACGAGCGCGGTCGCGTACGCGGCCAGCAGCAGCCCGCCGGTCCACATCGGCAGCAGCCCGGGCAGCTCGGCGCGGCTCAGGGCGCTGGTCGCACCGCCCGGAAGCCAGCGGACCATCCCGGCGAGCCCGTACGCGGGCAGCAGGTTCTCGACCACGACCAGCCAGGCCAGCGGCGCGATGACCGCGACGGTCTGTTGCCTGATCACCGCGCCGATCCCGATACCGGCGATGCCGTACAGCGGGATGCTGACCAGGACGCCACCGACGGCCAGCGGCAGGTCGGCGTTCGCCAGATCGATCGGCACGCCTGCCGCGGTCAGGTAGGGCACCACGATCGCCAGCTCGAGACCCAACCCACTGACGGCCACGGCGCCACCAACCAGGGCGAGGGCGAGCGCCTTCGCCACCAGCAGCCTCGGCCGGTCGGGGACCGTCAACAGCGACGTGGGCATCGTGGCGTGACGGAACTCCGACGTCACGGCGATCACACCGACCGCCAGGACGATCGGTGAGACGACACCCACGGTCTTCAGGAGGATGGCCAGGCTGTCGATGGTGCCCAGCGACGGGGCGCCCACCTTGCCCGCGTTGCGCATCTGCATCGCGAGGAACGCGAGCGTCACTCCCACGGTGACGACGGCCAGGATGGACAGGATCCAGGTCGAGCGCAGCTTGGCCAGCTCGGCGTGGACGAGGCGGGTCATGACAGTCCTCCGGTGTTCGTCATGGCGAGGAACGCTTCCTCGAGGCTGAGACGTTCGGCGCGCATCTCGTAGATGGCGATCCCCGAGCCCGCGACGACCCGTCCGACCTCCTCGGTCGTCCCGTCGGCGATGACCTCGTTGCCCTGACCGAGGGTCGCGACGACGCCGGCGGTGTCCAGCGCGGCGGCCAGCCGGCGCAGGAACCCCCGCACCCAATGCACCCCCTGCGGGTCCAGCCCGTTCGTCGGTTCGTCGGCGACCAGGATCTGTGGGTCGCCGAGCAGGGCGGTCGCCAGCGCAAGGCGCTGGCGCATCCCCAACGAGAACCCACCCACGCGACGACCGGCCGCGGTGCCCGCGCCAGCTGATTCGCCCGCTCCGCCTGCTCGCGGGCCGCCTGCTGCCAGCGTCGCAGTCCGGCACCGAGCAGCCACGACCCCGCCAGCAGTGCCGCGAACAGCGCCCACGAGTCCCACTGCACCCCTCCGGTCACCGCGCCCACCACCAGCGCGACCTCAGCGGCGGCGAGCCCGAGCAGCGACTTCCGACGGTCGCGGAGCGCCGCCACCGTGTAGACCGCGACCAGCGACGCCGGGCCCAGGAAGAAGACGGGCAACCCGAACCCCACGTACGCCAGGCCCGTCACGATCACGACCGACAGGACGACGGTGGGCGCGCGGCGGCGCGCGATCAGCACCGCTCCGTGCAGGAACGCGAGCAGCACGGCCGGCGTCCGCTGTGCAGGCGCCGCGCCCGCCAACCATTCGTTGGTCAGGATCACGGCGAAGTACGCGGCGATCCCGGCGACCGCCGCGTGCGAACACCCACCGCCAGACCACCGGGAGGTCACCGCGGTCGGCGCGCACGCGCATGGCGGACACGCTACGTGTTCACCGCGATCGGGACGCCGGCCTCGGCGGCTGCGCAGCGCCCGGCCGACCTGCGCGCGCGAGCACCCCGGTCCATGGGAAGGCGCGAGCTCGCGGATCGCGGACGGGGGCCGCGTCCCTGGATGCGGAAGGCGCGCGTCCCCGGCCGCCTCGGCCGTCCCGTCCGGGCTACGTGGACTGTCCGGCGATGTTGACCATCCAATCGATGCCGAACCGATCGGTGACCATGCCGAACTTGTCGCCCCACGGTGCCGCTTCGAGCGGCTGGGTCACCGTGCCTCCGTCGGACAGCTTCTCGAAGTAGCCCAACAGCTCCGCGTCGTCGTCACCGCTCAGCGACATGGACATGGTCGTCCCGGGACGGTGCTCCATGCTGTTGGGCGTGTCGGCGGCCATGAACATGATGCCGTTATCGGCCTCCATCACGGAGTGCATGACCTTGTCGTCCTCGCTCGGATCCTCCGACGCGCCGAACTCGGCGAACGTGTTCACGTCGAGCGTGCCACCGAACACGGTCCGGTAGAACTCCATCGCCTCCCGAGCGTTGTCGCGGAAGCTCAGGTACGGGTTCAGTCGACTCTGCATCGCGTGTCCTTCGTCCAGGGGCCGGATGCGGCAATGTGAGATGACACTGCGTTCGACCGCTCCGGGGGTCCAGAACGTAGCGGTCCGCGATCCAGACGAGCAAGTGCCGGTCCCATCCACTGTCCGGTCCCCGAGCACCCGGTGGGCCGCGAGTCTCGGGCGTCGACAACCGGTGCGAACGACGCAGCCGGATCGGTCCGCGATCGACCTCCGCGCCGTCGGGCCGTGCGGATGTCGTGCTCCGCACCGACGATGTGGCATGGTGCCCGACGACGAGCGCACCCCAGCTGACCGAGCCCCTTGTCGTAGGTGATCACGACGAGAGCGATCAAGATCACAGCGGCCGTCGCCCTCATCGCGGTCGTCGGCATCGCGACGGGAGCCTGGTACGGCCGCCGCGACCGGGTCCAGGACCTGGTCACCGCCGCCGAGGCCGTCGATGCGGTCATCGACCAGTGGTACAGCGTCCGTGCCGTCATCCAGGCCGACCTGCCCAGCGCGCACTACCGCACGCCGGAGATCGAACAGGACGCGGCCGAGCGGCTGCGGCGCTCGACGACCGCCACCCTGCGCTCGCTCGACGACGCGATCGCGGACGTCCGCGGCGTCCCTCTCGCCGGCCGCTGGAGCGTCGACGTCGACGTGGCGCGCGACAGCTACATCCATCACGCCAGGCGCTGGACGGCCTACCTGAGAGAGGTCGCCGAGGATCCCGTCGCAGCACTTGACGAACCCCCACCGCCGTTCACCGCGAGCCGCGCGGCCAGCGAGGAGGCGTTCGCCTCCGCCCTCCCGCCCTTCGCAGGCGACGAACTGCGGCGACGGGTCGCCGCACTGCTCGAGCGCTGACCGCAACGCCGGTCCCCAGTGGTGTCCGCAGGCAGGACTCCGACGCTCCTCGGTGGCCGTCGTCACGGCGCGCACGACCCGGACGCTGTTGATTCCGGTTGCGGCGTCGCCGACACTGCTCCTACCAGTCCGCGATGGAGTGGCGATGGCCCGGGAACAGGCGACGACGCAGGTCTCGACGTACTGCGCATTGTGCGTGTCGCGCTGCGGCGCGAAGGCGACGATCTCCGACGGGACGCTCGTGGCGCTCCAGCCCGATCCGTCGCACCCGACCGGCCACGCGCTGTGCGTGAAGGGCAAGGCGGCTCCGGAGCTCGTCAGGCACGCCGACCGGCTGCTCCACCCGCTCAGGCGGACCAATCCCAAGGGCGCCGACGATCCGGGCTGGCAGCGCATCACGTGGGACGAGGCGCTCGACGCGGTCGCAGCGCGACTCCTGGGGCTCGCGGCCGGGCACGGCCCCGAGTCGGTTGTGTTCAGCGCCACGTCCCCGTCGACGTCGGCGATGAGCGACGCCATCGACTGGGTGATGCGCCTGCGGCGCGCCTTCGGCAGTCCCAACCAGTGCGTCTACATGGAGCTGTGCGGCTGGGGGCGCTACCTGGCCTCGATCTACACGTTCGGCGCGTCCGTGCCGGGCGCCTACCTGCCGGATCTCGACAATGCCGGCTGCATCCTGTACTGGGGCTACAACCCGTCGGTGTCCCGGCTCGCGCATGCGACGGGCACGGTCGCGGCGCTCGCCCGCGGTGCGCGCCTCGTCGTCGTCGATCCGCGGCGGGCCGGCCTCGCTGGCAGGGCCCACCACTGGTTGCGCGTGCGCCCGGGGACGGACGGCGCGCTGGCGCTGGCGCTCGCGCACGTGATGATCGAGCACGGCTGGTACGACGACGACTTCGTTCGCCGCTGGACCAACGCGCCACTGCTCGTCCGCGCCGACAACGGTCACATGCTGCGCGCGAGCGAGCTGTCGTCGCCCGGCGATCGCGCCCACTTCGTTGCGTGGGACGAGGTCGAGGTGCAGCCGGTCGCATACGACCCGGCACGCGGGCACCACGCGGTCGACGAGGCGCGCCTCGCGCTGTTCGGCGCGCGGGAGGTCGGGACGACGAGCGGTCCGGTGACGTGCCGGCCCGCCTTCGACCTGGTCGCCGCGCAGTGCCGCCGAATGGAGCCAGACCTGGCCGAGGATGTCACCGGCGTGCCCGCCGGCGACATCGAGGACACCGCGCGGACGCTGTGGGACTCGCGCCCGGTCGCGTTCTACGTGTGGAGCGGCCTCGAGCAGCACAGCAACACCACCCAGGCGGTGCGCGCGATCAACCAGCTGTACGCCCTGACCGGCAGCTTCGACACGCGCGGCGGCAACGTTGCGTTCCCGAGCGTGCTGACCAACCCGATCGACGGCGCCGAGCTGCTGGCCCCCGAACAGCGCGCCAAAGCCGTCGGCGTGACGCAACGCCCGCTGGGCCCCGCGCGGTTCGAGTTCGTCACCGGCGAGGATGTCTTCACGGCGGCGCTCGAGGGTCGCCCATACCACGTGCGAGGGCTCGTCAACTTCGGCGCCGACCTGGTGATGGCCCACGGCGACAGCTCGCGCGGGCGCGACGCGCTTGCGGCGCTCGACTTCTTCGTCCACGCCGACCTGTTCATGAACCCGACCGCCGAGCAGGCCGACATCGTGCTGCCGGTGACGAGCGCATTCGAGGCCGAGGGCCTCAAGGTCGGCTTCGAGATCAGCGCGGAGGCACAGTCACTCGTGCAGCTGCGCGCACCGCTCGTGCGCCCGCGCGGCGAGGCGCGCTCAGACTTGGAGATCATCTTCGCGCTCGCAACGCGTCTCGGCCTCGGTGAGCACTTCTGGGACGGCGACCTCGACGCGGCGTGGCGCCACCAGCTCGCCCCGAGCGGCCTCACCCTCGAGCAGCTCCGCGCCGAGCCCGCAGGCCTGCGCGTGCCACTGGAGACGCACCACCGCAAGTACGCCGAGCTGGACGGCAACGCGCCGCGCGGGTTCCGCACGCCGTCGCGCAAGGTCGAGCTGTACTCGGAGGTGCTCGCTGAGCACGGCTACCCGCCGCTGCCGGACTTCGACGAGCCCCGCACGAGCCCGAGGTCGCGGCCCGACCTCGCCGAGCGGTTCCCGCTGATCCTGACGTGCGCGAAGTCGCTGTGGTTCTGTGAGACCCAGCACCGGAATGTAGCGAGCCTGCGCAGCCGGGCGCCCGATCCACAGCTCGAGCTGCATCCCGACGCCGCACGTCAGCGCGGCATCGCCGCCGGCGACTGGGTCCGCCTCGAGACACCCCACGGCGCGGTTCGCGCCCGCGCCAGGCTCAACGCCAGCCTCGACCCGAAGGTGGTGTGCGGGCAGCACGGCTGGTGGCAGGGCTGCGCCGAGCTCGGCCTCCCCGGCTACGCGCCGTTTGGCCCGGACAGCGCCAACCTCAACCTGGTGTTGCGCCAATCGCCGAGCGACCCGATCAGCGGGAGCTCACCGCTGCGTGCGTCGGTCTGCGACGTCGCCCCGCTCGCCAGCTGACCGCATGCCGGCACGGACGTGGTAGGGCACGCTGAACCTCTGGTCGTCACCGAGCGGACGAGGAGTGCGCGGCGCGCCTTGACGACCCGTGCGAGGCGGGACCGAGTGAACCTGGCGGCACCCTCCATTCGAGCAGCGTGTGCTAAGCGGTCGAGCACGGATCACCAGTGGTCCTCCATCCATGAGCGCCGGGCCTCGAGGCCCGGCGGGTCGACCTGATGGACGCGACGGCGGCCGGCTGAGCCGATCCGGCAGGGCTTGCGCTCGGCCACGCCGCTTGCGAAGGTGTGCAGCATGGCGGATACGAGTGAGGCGTGGGAACGGGTCACGGACCGAATGTCGGCGCTGGCGTTGAAGCTCAAGCTGCACGCCCGGGAGGAGCTCTCCGACGAGGACCTGCGGTCGAAGGTCGGCTTCGACAAGTTCCGCGCGGTGGTCAACGAGGCGATGGACGGCATCCAGACCGCGTCCGAGGACGAGGCGGTGCGCGCCGACGCCCGCGACGCACGCGACGCGTTCGTCGACGCCATCGACGCCACCGTCCGCGACGTCGAGCGACGGCTCCGGTCCCGCTCCGACGAGTCGTAGACCCTCGGGATCGTCGCGGTCAGCCCGACACGCGGTGCTGCTTGGCACGTACCTCGCGCGGGTTCCACACGCCGCGGGCGACCTCGGGCACGTAGTCCTCGAGCCCTGTCACCGGCCACCTGAGCGTCTCACCCAGCTCGGCGGACAGGTAGGCCGCCATCATCAGCTCGGTGATCAGCAGGCCGTCGTGGAGATCCTCGTCAGGCTGCCTACCGGCCCGGAACGCCTGCACCATGTGGCGGTTCTCGTGCAGGTAGCCGTAGCTGAACCCCTCGTCGGCGAGCACCGGCATCACTCCCTGCTCGGCGTTCTGCTTCTCGACGAGATCCTCACCGGACTTGCCTGAGACGTTGCGGCTGAAGAAGATCTCGGCCGGTGTGTGCAGCGTACTGACGCCGAGCGAGTATTCGGGCCCGAGCAGCTCGAACGACAGGCGTAGCCCGGCGCCGACGAAGCTCCAGGAGGTCGTCCCCTCGACCACCACCTGCTCGCCGTCGGCGTTCTCGAACAGCACCGTCGCGCGAGCGTAGTCCTCGGCGGGGCTGCGCCGATAGTCGATCCCCTGGTACTTCGCGGCCAACTCGTCCGCGTAGCGGTCGCGGCTCCACTTCAGTGACGCGATGGTCGCCGTGATCGACACGGGCACGAGGAAGTCGCTCTTGCGCGTTCCAGGGGGCGTGAGCAGGTGGCGGCCCGCCTCGATCGAGTGGCAGAGCATGTCGTTGAGCACGCCGCCGCCCTGCTTCGTGCCGTCCCAGAACCAGCCGGAGTGCGGTCCGGAGTGCTCCTCGGCCGCGCGTGCGAGGTACGGGTTGCCCGACAGGGTGGCGCCGCGCTTCCACACGAGCTCCTTCGCGCGGGTCAACGCGGGTGCGAAGACCTGGTTCTCGAGGTACCCGTGGAGCAGGCCGGCGTCTTCGATCATCCGCACGACCTCGCGTGCCTCGGCGACGTTGCGCCCCAGCGGCTTCTCGATCGCGACGCCTGTCAGATCGGCCCGACCGGAGGAGACCTCCTCGACGATCTGCTCGACGACCGGCACGCGCAGGTCGTTAGGCACGGCGACCCACACGGCGTCGACCCGCTCGTCGCGGATCAGCGCGGCGACGTCGTCGTGGACCGTGGGATCACCGACGGACAGCTGCCGACAGTGGTCGGCGACCCGCTGGGCGCTCTCACGGGTACGGCTGGTGACGCCGGTGATGTCGGCGTCCCGGACGCCCTCCCAGACGCCGACGTGGAAGATGTCCACGATGAATCCTGCGCCGATGAAGCCGATGCCGAGGCGGTCCGTCATCAAGTCTCCTTTGGGTCGTTGGCGGCACGGTCACTGTCGCAGCCGGCGTTGGCGGCCGTACGCGGACAGCAGGATGATGAGCACGATGCCGAGGACGATCTGACGTTGGGACGCGTCCATGCGAATGGTCGTCAGCAGCGACTCGAGCACGGTGAGCGCGACCGCGCCGACCGCGGTCCCCGCATAGCCTCCAACGCCACCGGCCAGCGTGGTCCCTCCGATCACCACTGCAGCAATTGACGGCAGCATGTACTGGTCGGCGAGGTTCAGAAACACGGTCTCGGTGAAGCCGAGGAGGAAGAAGCCCCCGAGGGCGGCGAGGACGCTCGAGCACACGTAGACGGCGACGACGTTGTACTTCACCGTGATGCCGGACAGTTCCGCGGCGTGCCGGTTGGCGCCCAGCGCGTACACCCGCCATCCGAACGTCGTCCGGCGCAGCACGAGGATCACCAGCGCTCCCAGCACGAGCCAGATCCACAACAGCCCGGGAATCGAGAAGATGGTGTCACCTTTGACCAGCGTGATCATGATGGGCGCGGCGCGCCCGGCGGCAGTACCACCCGCGTAGAGCAGGACCAGGCCCTGCACGACGCCGATCATCCCCAGCGTCATCACCAGCGGCGGGATGCGTGCGTAGGCGATGCCGATGCCGTTGACCAGCCCTATGCCGGCGCACGCCAGCAGTGCCAAGCCGAGCCCCGCCAACACCTGGGAGTCGTCGCCTTCGATGGTGCGAGCGGCGATGATCGCCGAGAACGTGGCGACCTTGCCCACCGAGAGATCGATGCCCTCGCCGCCGGAGATGATGACGATCGTCTGACCCATCGCGATGATCCCGAGGAAGGCAGAAACCCGCAGCACGCTTACGATCTGGCGGTAGGAAGCGAAGCCGGGGGAGATGATCTCGCCGCTCACGATCAGCGCAACGGCGATGAGCACGGCGATCGCGACAGGGGTGTCGGCGAACCACTCTGCGACACGCCGCGCGGCTCGGGCAGCGACCCGAAACGCCCGGTCGTCTGCTGCGTGCTCACGATCGGGCCCTCCGCAGCGCGGGGATCCCGGCGAGGGCGAGCGCGCCGATCACGATGAGCCCGTCGATGAGTTCGCGCGTCCCACCGGACAGACCGGCGAAGAACACGATGTTCGAGATCAGACCGAGCACGATCGCCCCCGCTATGGCGCCGCCGGCCCCACCGACGCCCCCCGACAGCGCCGTGCCACCGATCACGAGTGCCGCGATCGAAGTCAGCGTGAGCTCTCCTCCGATGAAGACGGCACCGGCAGACGCCCCGACGTACGGGTCGCCCGATCCGGTGTTGGCGAGGATCGCCAGGGCGCTCAGTCCTCCGAAGAGCCCGCCGAGCACGTAGCTGGCCACTCGTACCCGGCTGACGTTGATCCCACTGGCGAACGCCGCCTGCTCGTCACCCCCGATCGCATAGATGTGGAGGCCGAGCCGGTGGCGCTTGACCGCGAGCCACAGCCCGGCGAACAGGAGGATGACCAGTGCCGCCACGGGCACGCCGAAAACCGTGTCGCGGTAGACCGGCGTCATGACCGTCGGTACGCTGCCGCCCGGCTGGGGCAGGACCTGCAGCGTGAGCCCGGCCCACACGAAGCTTGCCGCGAACGTGGCGACGATCGGTTGCAGCCGGAGGTAGGACGCGAGCGCGCCGTTGATGAAGCCGCCGACCGCACCGACGGCCAGCGCGGCGAGCACGGCCACGGGGAGGTTGGCCGGTCCACCGTCCATCAGGACCACCCCAACCACCGACGACAGCGTGATCAATGCCCCGAGTGAGAGATCGATGCCGCCCCCCAGGACGATGATCGTCTGCCCGATGGCCGCAGCCACGAGCGGCACGAACGTCGCGAAGTTGGAGCTGATCGAGTAGCCCGTGAAGAAGTTGGGCGCGAGCCAGGCATTGATCGCGATCGCGATGAGCAGGAGCACCCAGACCGTGACCGACGCGAGACGCCCCTGACGGACGAACGTGCGAGCGGTCTCGAGCACCCTGTCCATCATTCGACCTCGTCCGTCGTGACGTCCGAGGTCTCGTCGACCCGCATCGAGGCGGCCAGCAGCCGGTCCTCGGTCAGCTGGTCGGCCGTGAGCTCGTCGACGATGCGTCCCTCGTAGAGCACGACGATGCGATCGGAGAGATCGAGCAGTTCCCGATTCTCGCTGGAGTTGAACAGGATCGCGACACCGTCATCGGTCAGGGAGCGCATGACCCTGTACAGCTCCTCCTTGGCCCCGACGTCAATGCCTTTGGTCGGATCGTCCATCAGAACGATTCGCGGATCCGTGAGCAGCCACTTGCCGACGACCACCTTCTGCGCGTTGCCGCCGCTGAGCGTTGAGACAGAGTCGTCGAGGTCGCCGAGCTTGATCGACAGCCGCTCGACGGCGTCGCGGGCGGCCGCACGCTCCCGGGATCCCGACAGCAGGCCCCCGGCGATCTTGCGTTGCCCCAT
>DATHVN010000113.1 GCA_035461305.1 Euzebyales bacterium
AACGTGCACGTCAGGCCGGTGCAGGTCGACGTGAAGACGGCGGTCGGCGGCGCGTTGCCCGATGTGCTTCCACCGCTCTGACCGGCGTGTTCACGTCGTCGGTGATGTCGCTGGCGCATAGGGCGCGGTTGTAGACCCACACGTCGTCGATCGTGCCGCCGAAGTACTCGTTGGCCAGGATGGTGCCGCCGATGCGCAGCGCGTCGTCGCTGGTCGTGATGAGTCCCGAGGTACTCGCCGACCCGACCTGTTGACCGTCGACATACAGCCGGGTGAGCCGTCATAGGTGACCGCGATGGCGCCCCCCGGCTGGTCTGCAGCCGCGGGCCGGTCGCCTCGACCAGTCCGCTGGTGAGCACTGACTGACCCCGACGCGGACGCCTTGAACCGCTGGCGTGCAGCGAATAGACGGCACCGCTGGTGCCCTTCTTGACGAGCGCCGCGGCCTTGCCTTTCGCCGATGACGACGGCCTGACCCACGCCTCAAGCGTCATCTGGCTGGACAGGTCAGGACTCGCGTCGTGGCGACGGTCACGAGGTCGTTGGACCCGTCGAACGACAGGCCGCCACCGCTGTGCCCTGAGGCCCAGGTCGGACCCTCGAGCGTGCCGTCATTGCCCCGGCTCAATCCGTCGCGGTCGTCGTGTCGGTGCCCTCCTCGAAGCCGTAGGCGGCTACGAGCCCGGACGACTCGGTGAACGTCGCCTGTAGTCGTTGTTGGACGCCAGGTTCTCTGACGCTGTGGGAGTGTGATTGCGTCAAGGTGCCTGTCGTTACGGTCAGTTGCAGAGGTAGGTGGGGTCGGCGAGGCTGTCGCGGTCCGTGAACGGGTTGACCCCCGCGGTGTGTGGAGCACCCGGGGGTCGTGGGCTGATTGCGGCAGCCGGTGCAGATCGTATTCGTGCTCGACGTCGCCGTCGACGCGTGACTGGCGGCGCGCGGCCGGGTCGACACGCCGTCGTCGTGTCCGTGGTGCGGGCATGAGCGGGTGAGCTTTGACGGCTGGTATCGGCGGCACACCCGCTGTGGGCCGGTGTCGATCCGGCGGGTGCTGTGCGCCAACGATGGTTGTGGGCAGCGGTCGCATTCGCTGCTGCCGGACGTGTTGGTGTCGCGTCGGGTGGATCTGGCGAGTGTGATCGGGTGGGCGTTGGAGCCACAAGGCCACGGGGTGGGGGCACCGGCCGATCGCGCAGCGGTTGGGGGTGCCGGCGGCGACGGTGCGCGGCTGGCTGCGCCGCGCGGCCGTGTGCGGCGGGCGGGTCGCGGGTGGGTTGTTGGCGGTGGCCGCGGCCGCGGACCCGTCGGGGCGGGCGCCGCCTCGGGCTGGCCCGGTCGCGGTGTTGGTGGCCGCGGCAGGCGGGCTGCGGCGGCGTGGTCGCGGTTGGCCGGTGAGCCGGTCGAGTGCTGGCGGTTCGCGGTCGCCCACACCGGGGGGCGGCTGTTGGGCTGACCGACACGATCCGCCTCTGTCGCCGCGGCGGCGGGCCGGGTTGTCTGTGGCCGGATGCGACGCGACGACCGGGGAGGCGGCTGGTGGGCACGGATCGCGACACGCTGGTGGCGTTGGCCCGCTGGGCGGTGATCGTCGAGGCGGCCGATGAGCGGCTGGCACCGGCCGAGCGCGGCCGGCTGGTGTCCGACCTGGCCCGCCGGGTGCACCGCGACGCCAACGGCACCACGGTGGGGGTCACGTCGCGCACGATCTACCGGTGGCTGGCGGCCTGGCGGTCACCCGGGTTCGACGGGCTCAGACCGGCGCGGCGTCGTGACGCCGGCGTGGCCCGCACGCCGGCGAAGGTGCTGGAGTTGGCGGCGGCGTTGCGGCGGGAGGCCCCGGCCCGGTCGGCCGCCCAGATCGCCGAGACCCTGGCGCGCACCCGCGGGTGGCAGGTGTCGCCGCGCACGTTGCAGCGGTACGTCGCCGCCAATGGGGCTACGAGGCCGGCGACCGCTACGACGTCTCGGTCAAGGTCGCGGAGCGGGTTCTCGTCCCCGCCGTACGGGACTCCGCCGCAGACACGCTGATCGTAGCCGATGGCTTCAGCTGTCGTGAGCAGATCCGTCAGCTGACCGGGCGCCAGACGCTGAACCTGGCCGAGGTGATCCAGCTCGCGCATGACAGTGGCAGCGCCGCTGCGGCCTCTTCGGGGTCGTAGCGGGCGCCACGAGCGGACGGCGGTCAATCGCCACGCCCCACCCAGGCGAGTGATGGGCCGCACGTAACGCCTTGGCCGACCACGCAGCCCACCTGCGCTACCGGCAGCCAGCGTGGAGGCGCGACTACCACAGGATGGGCAACCGCCTGACCGGCGACCACGGTGGGACTCCCGCCAGCCTCGCTGGCACGGGCTGGACCGGTCCGCCGCCGGGCGGCAAGGCGTGCGCCAACAGCTTCGAGCCGCTCCTGCCAGCCCCAACGATCGTCATCGCATGCCCCTGCCCTCCACAAAGGAGCAAGTCTTGTCCGGCCGAGTAGTCAGCTCAGCCTGTCAGACCGACGCACTCACACCGTTCATCCGACACTCCCGCCGGCCCTGTAGGACGGTGGTGACGAGTACTAGGCTGGCTTCACGAACCGTCACGGCAAGGGTTGTGGACATGGGGTTGATGAAGCGTCTCTCGGACGTCTTCCGGGCCAAGGCGAACAAAGCCCTGGACAGGGCCGAGGATCCACGGGAAACCCTCGACTACTCATACGAGCGTCAACTCGAGATGCTGCAGCAGGTCCGTCGCGGCGTCGCCGACGTCGCGACGTCGCGGAAGCGAGTCGAGCTGCAGGCCCAGCAGTTGCAGCAGAAGGGCGCCAAGCTGCAAGATCAGGCGCGTCAGGCGCTGGAAGCCGGACGTGAGGACATCGCCCGAGAGGCACTGTCCCGCCGTCAGGCGCTCACCGCCCAGTTGCAGGACCTGAAAGGCCAGCACGAGCAGTTGCAGGCCGAGGAGACCAAGCTGAGCCAGGCGGCCAGCCGTCTGCAGGCCAAGGTCGACGCCTTCCGCACCCGCAAGGAGACCATCAAGGCGACGTACACGGCCGCAGAGGCCCAGACCAAGGTCGGCGAGGCGCTCGGGGGCATCAGCGAAGAGATGAGCGACGTCGGTCTGGCGATGCAGCGCGCCGAGGACAAGACATTGCAGATGCAGTCGCGCGCCGGTGCGATCGACGAGCTGATGGCGTCAGGCGCGTTGGACGACCTGTCGGCATCGTCTGATCCGATCCAGGCGGAGCTCGACAAGATCGCCGCCACGTCCGACGTCGACGACGAGCTCGAGGCGATGAGGGCTCAACTCGGCAGCGGCTCGTCCTCGTTCGAACTGGGCCGGGGAGACACTGGCGAGCAGCCCGAGAAGGAGCGTGACCGATGATCGTGCGCATCCTCGGCGAAGGCCAGTTCGACGTCCCGGAGTCGGCGATCGAGGCGTTGAACGAGTTGGACGACGAGTTGATCGCAGCGGTTGAGGCCGGTGACACAGACCGGTTCACGAGCATGCTCGGTGCGCTGTTGGCCGAGGTGCGCAGCCACGCCGCGCCCCACGCCCTCGACACGCTGGACCAGTCCGACCTCGTGCTGCCGGGTCCCGACTCCAGCATGGAACAGGTTCGAGAGCTACTCGGCGAGGAGGGTCTCATCCCCGGATAGGCGGCTAGGCTGGCCGCCAAGGGAGGACCCAGCATGGCCCGTACCCGTTTTCCCGCTGACGCCGGCCTCACCAGCCGGATGGCCTTGGTGATGTTCCTGCTCGGCGCGCTGTTCGTAGCAGTGTTCGTCGGCGTGCTCGTCTACGCGCAGAGCGTGGTGCTGGCACTGCTGATCGGGGGAGGCCTGCTTGCCGCCCAGTACTTCGGCAGCGACAAGATCGCTATGGCCTCGATGCGCGCCCGCGAGGTGTCGGCCGAGCAGGCACCAAAGCTGCACGGCATCATCGACCGGCTGTGCGCGCTGGCCGACATGCCCAAGCCGCGCGTGGCGATGGCCGACACGCCGATCCCCAACGCGTTCGCGACAGGGCGCAACGAACAGCACGCCGTGGTCTGCGTGACCACCGGACTGATGCAGCGGCTCGACGAGTCCGAGGTCGAGTCGGTACTGGCCCACGAGCTCAGCCACATCGCCCATCGTGACGTGATGGTCATGACCATCGCCGGGTTCCTCGGCATGGTCGCCGGCCTTGTGCTGCGTTTCGCCTACTACTCCAGCCTCTTCGGCGGTGGTCGCCGGCGCGACGACCAGGGCGTGCCGGTCGTTCTGGTGGTCATGGTCGGCTCGGTCATCGTGTATGCCATAAGCTTCCTGCTCACCCGTGCGCTTTCGCGCTACCGGGAGCTGTCGGCCGACCGCGCCGCAGCGGTGCTGACCGGCCGCCCGTCGACGCTCGCGTCGGCGTTGACCAAGGTGAGCGGGCAGATGGCGAGCATCCCGACACGGGACCTGCGTTCGGCTGAACCGGTCAGCTCGCTGCTGTTCGCACCGGCGTTGTCGCGCAAGGCCAAGGGTGGCCCGAGCCTGTCGGCGATCTTCTCCACCCACCCGCCGCTGGAGCAGCGTCTGGACCAGCTCGCGAGGATCGAGGCCGACATGGGCAGGTCGGCCTGACGCTCATGGGGCTTCTCGACAAGATTCTCGGCAGGACCAACGCCAAACCGTCGAACCTGGACGCGCTGTTCGGCGTGACGGGGGCTGCGGTGACGCTGGAGGCCTCGATCGGACTGCGGCCTGCTGGACAGGCGGCGGTGTCGTTCAAGCCTGCGACCGGACCGGCGTTCTCCGAAACCCTCACGGAGGTCGACGAGCTCGTCCGCTTCGCCGCGCAGCAGGCGGACATGACCGTCTCTACCAGCGACGACGACTTCGGCTACCGCTGGTACACCCTGACCGACGACGACGTCGAGGACCTGGTCACCAGCACCCACATGATCAACCGCTCGCTCGACGAGCGCGGCTTCGGCCCGCAACTGCTGTGCAGCGTGTTTGCGTTCACCGGCGAACAGGGCGTATGCCACCTGGTGTACCTGTTCAAACGCGGAACGTTCTATCCCTTCGCGCCGCGCAGCGGTCAGCGTCGCGACAACGAACTCGAGCTGCGGGTGCGGGGCGCACTCGGCAGTGACCTGCCGGTCGAGGCGGACACGTCACGATGGTTCGCCCTCTGGGGTCTGCCGTTGCAGATCGCCGAAGGCTGACCTGGTGCGAGCTACCTCAGGCTCTCATGTACATGTGGGCCAGCTCACAGCACCTGGATAGCGCGTTGCCGCCTCCGGCGCGGATCGCGGTCGCGCAAAGCGCGTGGTTGGGTTTGGGCCGCCCGCGGTGGAACAGCAGGGCAAGGGGCCATCGCCGCGAACAGCGTCTCCAGGCCGAGGTCCTCGGCGAGCGCGTCCGCGCCCGGCGGCAGCTCACTGGTTGATGTCGCGGTTGCGGTGCATCAGGTGGGCCTTCATGCGATCCGCTCCGTGAGATGCTCGTACGTGAGCCGGTACTTGCTAGCGAGTGGGCGTGACCGTCGGCTGGTCGTCGTTCGACCATGAAGGTACTAATGGCGGGGTCGTCGGGATCGACGGTCGCGACCATGGACACGGTGGTGTCGTCGAGCGAGGACAGCTCGTCGATGAACGTGCCCTGGTCGCGCCGGTGACAACGATGATCCGCTCCGGTCCGGACAAGTCGATGTCGTTGGTGACCACGGGGCTCCGGTCGGACGTCAGCTTGCCGGCCAACGCGAGGTCGAACGTCCAGCGCGCGGCGATGCGCTTGGATTCGTCGGACACGCGGGGGTAGCAGAACTCGAGCCCCGCCTGCGCAGGGGCGTGATGAAGTCGAGGCAGGCGAGGTAGAACTGCACCTCGCGGTCGAACGTGGTCACGGTTTCGTCGACGATCGTCGTGGTGCTGGGGCGTACGCTCGAGCGCGGCGAACACCTCGGGGGAACAGTCGCGCGACGCGGTCCAGGACCGCGGCCTCGACGTGGTTCAACCGCAACCCGCGCGGCGGTGCCGGCCGCGCCGCCGGCCGCCACGAGGCCGATGTTGCGGCTGGCGGGCAACCGCAACCCGACTCGACCAGCGGCGCCAACCAGACGATGCGTTCCAGGCGGCATCGCGAGCACTGTAGCCTGCGAAGCCCCCGCCGGGTCGACGTCTGGTGGCTCAGCCGACATCGTGACCGCCATGCGCCGCTACCTCATCGTCGCCAACCGCACCCTCGGCGGGCACCACCTCATCGAACGGATCGAGGCCGCCCTCGCAGGCGGACCGTGTGTGTTTCATGTGGTCGTGCCGGTCACCGACCGTTCCACCGCCGCGACGGACGATGCCCAGCACCGTCTCGACGCGCAGCTCGCCCGGCTCGCCGCCTCGACGCCCCAGCCACCGGCGAACTCGCCCACGCCGACCCCTATGACGCGACCATGGCTGCGCTGGCACACCGTGACATCGACGAGCTCATCGTCTGCACCCTTCCGCCCGGTCTGTCGCGCTGGCTCGGCACGGACCTCGTCGGCCGGCTGCATCGCGCGACAGACCTGCCGATCACCCACATCGTCGCGCCGGCCGGCATGCCCGAACGCGTCACCGCGCAGGCCGTTCGCGTGAGCATCTACATCGGCGAGAGCGACCGGCACGGCCACACCCCACTCCACAGCGAGATCGTCCAACGCGCCCGCGCGGCCGGACTCGCCGGCGCCACCGTCCTGCACGGCGTCGAAGGGTTCGGCGCATCCAGCGTGATCCACACCAGCCGCCTGCTGACCATGTCCGAAGACCTGCCCGTGGTCATCATCACATCATCGACACCGCCGACCACATCGACGGCTTCCTGCCGCAGCTCGAAGACCTGATCACTCAGGGACTGGTCGTCGCGAGACCGTCGACATCATCAAGTACGAAGGGCACGACAGCTCCTCCACGGGTCTGGAGGAGCCAGCAGCTCACCATCGAGCGGTTGTCGGCGGGCCCCATCGCCTTCGCGCGCACACTATACGCACCTCACAGCCCGCCAACCGCCACATCGATCCGACCGCTCGCCCGACGTCTCAAGCCTGTGATGCGTTGGTCGATTCGCGGGCCGTGGAGGCGCCGGCGCACGATCGGTGACCGGCGGCCATGGCAGCATCGCTATCGTGTGCGGCGTCGTCTGCGCGGCCCCGTCGTCGGCGTCGTCGTCCAGCGGGGTGCCGCAGCGCGGCGGTCGGCGGCTACACGCCGACGGCGGTGCTGTCGGCGGGGATCGGCGTCGCCGGCAGCGTCACACAGGTCGGCCTGTTGCGTGCGGGGCGTGGACCGCGCGGGGGTTGCGGGTGCCGTCACGCAATGCGCTGCTGGCCGACGCCGTGCCCCCGGACGCCTACGGCCGGGCGTACGGGTTCGAGCGCGCGATGGACAACCTGGGCGCGATCATCGGGCCGCTGCTCGCGCTCGGGCTGGTCGGTGTGGTCGGGGTGCGCACCGCGATCATAGTGTCGGTCGTGCCGGGGCTGCTCGCCGCCGCGGCGATCGTGTACGCCATCCGCCACATCCCCCGCCACCACGCCGGCGCGCGGCAACCGTTGCGGCTGCGGGTCCGGCCCGGTGCTCGCCAGCCCGGTGCGGCGGCTGGCGCCCGGGATCGGGCTGTTCGAGGTCGGCAATGTCGCCGCCACACTGCTGATCCTCCGCGCGACCGAACTGTTGACCCCCATCCGGGGCGCGGCGGCGGCGACGAGCACGGCGTTGGCGCTCTACGTCGGCTACAACGTGGCCGCCACCGTGGGGAGTGTGCCCGCGGGGCGGGTCACTGACCGGCGCGGCAGCGTGGGGGTGCTGGCGGCCGGTGCGGGGCTGTTCGCGGTCGCCTACACCGGACTCGCCATCACCGGGCCCGCCGTCGCCGTGCTGGGCGGCTGCTTCGCGCTCGCGGGGGTCGCGATCGGGTGCGCCGAGACCGCTCAGCACACGGCCGTCGCCACGCTCGCACCGACCGAGGTCCGCGGGTCGGCGTTCGGGCTGCTCGCGGCGACCCAGGCGTTCGGCAACCTGATCGCCA
>DATHVN010000114.1 GCA_035461305.1 Euzebyales bacterium
CCCACGACCAGATCCCGCAGCGCCGGAGCAACACGGCCCGACAGCGTGCTCACGAGATAGTCGGGCAAGAGCACGAGGATGACATAGGCGATCACGACCACGCCCAGACTCAGCGCCGCTGCACGCACCCAGCTCATCTGCAAGGCTCCGCCAACTACTACAGCCCCCTCGTACCACGAGGTCGGTCCCGGCGCAAGAGCCCACGCGCGCCTCATGCGAGGCGCCCCAGGCCGCGGTGGTCCGGTCACAGCATCCCGGGCAACACCGGCGGCGAGCGTCTGTGACGGCTGATTGGCAAGTTGAATTGCGGGCCGTTGGTCCCTGAACATAGTGACCACCGGTCTTCCACCCACCCCCGGTGGGGTGGATACTGAGTCTAGATCGATCCGCGTGAGAGGTGAAGCGATGACGTCGGTAGCGCATGAGGCGTCCGCGTCCACGAGCCGCGGCGGCGAAGGGACGCCCCTGCTCGCGGCGGCAGGGGTCGCCAAGACGTATCGGACCGGTTGGTGGCCGCGGCGGCGTGCCAAGGCGGTACTGCGAGGCGCCGATCTGCGGCTGTGGCCGGGCGAGGTCGTGGGCCTGGTCGGTGAGAACGGGTCGGGCAAATCGACGTTGATGAAGATCCTGGTCGGCGCACTGGACCGTGACGCCGGCACCGTGGCGTTGGCCGCCCGATTGGGGTACTGCCCGCAGGAGCCGGTGCTGTACGAGCGGTTGACGTGTGATGAGCACTTTGAGCTGTTCGGGTGCGCCTATGGCATGCCGGACGTCGACATCGACCGTTCTCGTGACGAGGTGTACGAGACGTTGGGGTTCGCCGGCTGGCGCGACGCGCGGGTGGAGGAGCTGTCGGGCGGGACCCGCGCCAAGCTGAACCTGGGCCTGGCCTTGCTGCCCGACCCGGAGCTGTTGCTGCTCGACGAGCCCTACGCGGGGTTCGACTGGGACACCTACCAGCGGTTCTGGGAGCTGACCCGGACGCGCCGTGACGCCGGTCGTGGGCTGTTGATCATCAGTCACTTCATCACCGACGCCGAACGCTTCGACCGCGTCTATGACCTGGTCGACGGAAGGACGGTGCCGCGATGACCGGCCTGCTGACCTGGCGGTACCTGACCGAGTACGCCCGCCGGCCGTTGAACCTGGTGCTGTTGGCGGTCGTGCCGGTGGTCTTCGTGGCCCTGTCGGCCGGCGCGCTGGCGGACTTCGCGCGCATCCTCGGCGGCGAGGCCGGTCTCGGCCAGCTCGAGGCCGCGACCGCGGGGTGGGCCGCGGCGTTCCTGGCCGGCGTCGCCGGGTTCTTCCACGTCAGCGGATCGCGGGAGCCCGACCGGCGGCTGGCCGCCGCGGGCTCGGCCACCTGGCAGGTCGTCGTGGCCCGCCTGGTGTCGTCGCTGCTGCTGGCCGCCGTCGCGGCGGCCGGCGCGCTGTTGGCGTTGGTGGTCCGCACCGACGTCACCGACCTGCCACGCGCGGTGGGCGCCACGGCGATGTTCGCGGTGATCTACCTGGGGATCGGCGCGGTCGTTGGCGCGCTCGTGCGCTCGGAGGTCAACGGGTCGCTGGTGATCATCTTCGTGTGGATGTTCGACGTGTTCCTCGGACCGGCGATGGGTCGCACCGAGTCGCTGCTGATCCGCGGGTTCCCGACGCACTTTCCGACGCTGGTCATGCTCGACGCGGCCACGACCCACGCGGGCCCGCTGGGCGATCTCGGCGCGGCGTTGGCCTGGTCCGTCGGTGGGCTGCTGCTGGCCTTCGGCGCGCTGCTGGCCACCACCCGACCCGTCACCAGTCGCAGCGCGCGCAGCGCTGTGTCGGGCGGCGCGCGGCTGCGCGTCGGGCTGCGCTACGCCTGGCGCGAGTACCGCCGCAACGTCGCGTTGTGGGTGTTGCTGGTCGGCCTGCCGCTGTACTTCATCACGGTGTCGGTCGCGGTCACCCCCGATGACCCCGCACCGGTCGAGTTGGCCGAGGACGGCCGCCGCGCGATCACGATCCTGCCGATGACCGACGTACACGGCGCGCTCATGGTCGCCATCACGGTGGCGTTCCTCGCGGGGCTAGCCGGCCTGTTCGTCGTGCTCGGTTCCGCCGAGGCCGACCGCCGGCTGGTCATCGCCGGGTTCCGGCCCCGCGAGGTGCTGGCCGCCCGCCTGGGCGTGATCGCGCTGGCCGCGGTACTCGTCAGCGCGGTCTCACTCGCCGTGACCGCCGCCAGCTTCGAGCCGCACGTGTGGGTGACCTTCGCCGTGGCCACCGTCGTGGTGGCGCTGACCTATGCCATGATCGGTGTCGTGATCGGCCCGCTCGTCGGCCGCCTCGGTGGGCTGTACCTGATGTTCCTGCTGCCGTTCCTCGACGTCGGCCTGGCCCAGAACATCATGTTCGACGCCGCGCCCCCTTCCTGGGCGACGGTGATGCCCGCGTACGGCGCCGTCCGCGTGATGGTCGACGGCGCGTTCACCACCGGCTTCGACGAAACCACCGGCGCGCTGCTGGCCGTCGCCTGGCTCGCAGGCATCACCGGCCTCGCGGCAGCCGTATTCCACCGGCTGTCCGCACGAAGGATCTGAGGGAGTTGACAGGGACCATTCCACCCCACCTGGGGTGGCATGGAGTCGGAGAAGAGCAGCAGGATCGGAGGAAGTGATGACGGGCGCAGAGTGGCTGGTGGTCATGGCCGGTGCGGCGGCGATCGGTGTGCTGGCCCGGTACTTCTTCGGCGCCAAGCGCGCAAGCGAAGCGCAGCTGCGTGGGGGAAGGCAGGAGGTCACGGTCACGGTCAAAGGCGGCTACTCGCCCGACGCGATCCGGGTCCGCCAGGGCGTGCCCGTCCGGCTCACGTTCGACCGGCAGGAGGCGGGAGAGTGCACCTCGAAGGTGGTACTGCCCGACTTCCAGCTGTCGGCCAACCTGCCAGCGTTCGGCGCGGCGTCCATCGAGGTGACGCCGACCGAGGTCGGCGAGTACGAGTTCGTTTGCGGCATGAACATGATCCACGGCAGGCTGATCGTCGAGCCCGCCAAAGACGCGGTGGACACGCATATGGGCGACCGGTCGAGCGAGCAGGTCGAATCCACCGCGGCCACGCAACGTCGCGTTGAGCGGGTGGAGTTCTCGGTGGCGCATACGTCGACGTGTGCGTCGTGTGTGTCGACCATCGAGGGCGCGGTGTCGACGCTGCCCGGAATCAACACGGTGGACGTGAGTCCGACCGCCGAACGGGTCGCGGTGATCTTCGATCCCTCACGCGTGGATCGGGCGCGCATCTGTGAGGCGATCGAGGCCGTTGGCCACCGGGTCCGCGAACGCGGACAGCCGGCTCACACCTCGCAGGAGGACCAGGAGGCGGCCGCCCGGCGGGCGGAGATCCGCGACCTGTCGCGGCGGGTGCTGATCGGCGCGGTCCTGGCGACGCCGGTGGTGGTCGCGGTCATGGCCACCGACCTGTTCGGCGCGACCTGGGTCCCCGACGTGCTGCTGAACCGCTGGGTGCAACTCGCGTTGATAACCCCGGTGATGTTCTACACGGGCTGGCCGATCCACCGGACCGGGTGGCTGGCGCTGCGCCACCGGTCGGCGGACATGAACTCGTTGATCACGCTGGGCACCACCGCGGCGTTCGTCTACAGCCTGGTCGTCACGGTCGCGCCGGGACTGGTGCCGACGGACGTGCGCGCCGTGTACTACGAGGCGATCGGCGTGATCATCACGCTGATCCTGCTCGGCCGGCTGCTGGAGGTGAAAGCCAAGGCGGGCACCGGCGAGGCGATCCGCAAACTGCTCGGCCTGCAGGCCAGGACCGCCCGCGTCGTCCGAGACGACGCGGAGGTCGAGATCCCGGTCGCCGACGTCGTCGCCGGCGACATCGTGATCGTCCGACCCGGCGAGAAGGTCCCCGTCGACGGCGAGATCATCTCGGGCGCCTCCACGCTGGACGAGTCGATGGTCACCGGCGAGTCGATCCCCGTCGAGAAGACCGTCGGCGACACGGTGATCGGCGCGACGCTCAACCAGACCGGCGCGGTCCGGTTCCGCGCGACCGCGGTCGGCCGGGACACGATGCTGTCGCAGATCATCACGGTGGTCCAGCAGGCGCAGGCGCCCAAGGCGCCGATCCAGCGACTCGCCGATCTGGTGTCGAGCTACTTCGTGCCCACGGTGGTGTTCATCGCGATCGCCACGTTCGTGGTCTGGTTCGTCGTCGGCCCGGCCCCCGCGCTGACCCTGGCGCTGGTCGCCGGCGTGTCGGTGCTGATCATCGCATGCCCGTGCGCGCTCGGGCTGGCCACGCCGCTGTCGATCATGGTCGGGACCGGCAAGGGCGCCGAGCAGGGCATCCTGATCCGCTCCGCCGAGGCGCTCGAGACCGCCCACGAGCTGCGAACCCTGGTCCTGGACAAGACCGGCACGATCACCAAGGGCACACCCGAGCTCACCGACGTCGTGACCGTCGACGACCGCCTGACCGACGACGAGCTGTTGCGGCTGGTCGCCTCCGCCGAGACCGCCTCCGAACACCCCCTCGGCGCGGCGATCGTGCGCGGCGCCAAGGCCCGCGACCTGGTCCTGTCCGAGCCGGACGGGTTCGACTCGGTCACCGGCCAGGGCATCCGCGCCACCGTCGACGGCCGCGACGTGCTCGTCGGTAACCCCGGGCTGCTCACCGACACCGGCATCGACACCAGCGCCCTCGATCCTGTGGCCGCAGGGTTGGCCGAGGCGGGCAGGACCCCGATGTACGCGGCCGTCGGCGGCCGCGCGGTCGGGCTGGTCGCGGTGGCCGACACCATCAAGGACGACGCCGTGGCCGCGGTCGCCGCGCTGCGGCGTCTGGGTGTGGAGCCGGTGATGATCACCGGCGACAACCGTCGCACCGCCGCCGCGATCGCCCGGCAGGTCGGCATCACCCGCGTGCTCGCCGAGGTCCTACCGCAGGACAAGGCCCGCGAGGTCCACCGCCTCCAGGGCGACGGGCAGGTCGTCGGGATGGTCGGTGACGGCATCAACGACGCGCCCGCGCTGGCGCAGGCCGACGTCGGCATCGCCATCGGCTCGGGCACCGACGTCGCCATCGAGGCGGCCGACATCACGCTGATCAGCGAGCGCATCGGCGGACTGGTGACCGCCGTCGGATTGTCGCGCGCGACGATGCGCAACATCCGCCAGAACCTGTTCCTGGCGTTGGTGTACAACGCGATCGGCATCCCGATCGCCGCCGGGCTGCTGTACCCGTTGACCGGCTGGCTGCTGTCGCCGATGATCGCCGCCGCCGCCATGGCGTCAAGC
>DATHVN010000115.1 GCA_035461305.1 Euzebyales bacterium
GCGACGTCCTCGAGGACCTCGGCCAGGTCGCGGTCGGCGGCGAACAGCGCGTCGATCTCGCCGCGGAGGCGGTCGGTGGGCGATACTCGTGTCGGCATGGGCGTAGCTCCTTCCTGACTCGACTTGGTAGGTCTGTCAGGAACCTACGCCCGTGCCGCTTTTACACCGAGGACGAGACGCGACCCGAGCTGCTCGTCGGCGCGCTGCTGCGCGTCATCGAGGAGTCCACCGACCTCACGGTGATCGAGGATGCGCTGGCGGTGCTGTTCCACTTCCAGCATCCGGACCTCGCCCTGGCCGACGATCAGCCCGAGAAGGAGGTGCTGTTCCCGCTGGTCGTGCTCATCGAGGTGCTGCGCGGGATCTACGCCCTGCCGATCCCCGTGTCCTACCGGTTCGCCGATGTCAATCGGGCGCTGCAGCCGTCGCAGTACGGATTCACGTATCACCCCAACGACTGGTTCGACTTCCGGTTGTCCAACCGCATGCGCGCCGACGCGATCCTGCGGGCGTGGACGCAGGACGACACCGCGGTGGTCGACGACATCCGCAGGCGCCTGCGGTGGCGGGTCTGGGGTGCCAACTCGGTGATCAACGGGCTGCGTGAGCGGGTGCGCGACACCGGCGTGCTGTTCGCGTGGCCGCCCAACTTTCGGCTGCCAGAGAGCTTCGGCTTCACCGACCCATTGTTGTCGCGGCTGGCGTTCATCGCGCAGTATGAGCGGGTGCTGCGCTACCTCGACGTCCGCGGGAGGCGCATGCGTCCCGTGACCGAGGGCTTCGGCAACGGCGACACCTACGAACTGACCGCCGAGGGTGACGACTGGTTCCGGCTGCACCCGCGGCACGCCGACTCGGCGCCGTCGGCGAGCAGCTTCGCCTCGCACGTCCTCACGACAGCGACCGACGCCGGCCGCCAGGCACGCCTGACCTACGACGAGTTCCGCGGTCCATGGCCGTCGAAGCGCCACCCGGTCGCTATCACGAGGATCGCCGAGATCCGCGGCGGCGACGACGGCACGCGGCTGCGGCTCGGGCTGGACCACAAGGAGATCTTCCATCCGCCGTCGCCCGGCGACGTCTGCTACCTCGACGGGCTGTTCACCGACTGGACCACCCCGTACGTCATCGCTGCGCTGCGTGCACACGACGAGCGCACCGACGTGTGGTTCACCCGGCTGCTTCGTGACCCCGTCGGCACCCGCCGCGCGGTCGACCCGCCGGAACAGGTGCGGACGGCCGCCATCACGATCGCCGCTGCGCACGGCGTGACCAGCAGCCAGCGGGAGGCGTTCCGCGGTGTCGTTGACCATGACGTCCAGCTGGTGTGGGGACCACCCGGAACCGGCAAGACCCACTTCGTCGCCCTCGCGGTCGTGGCGCTGGCGGAGGCCCAACGACGCGCCGGGCGCCGACTTCGGGTGCTGATCACCGCCCAGACCCACGCGGCGATCGACAACTGCCTGGCCAAGCTGCTTGCACTGCAGGCCGAGCAGCGGGTGTTCGGCACCACCCTGCCGGTGCGCAAGCTGGGCGGGTCAGGTGGCGGAGCGGAGTCGCTCGCGCCCGGCGACGCGTCCGCGTGGGCGGCCGAGCACGACGTCTGCGTGGTCGGGTCGACGGTGTGGCAGGCTCGCAAGGCGCCACCCGAGGACCTCGCGTACGACCTCATCGTCATCGACGAGGGGTCACAGGTGAAGGTCGGTGAGGCGGCGATCCCCCTGCTGCGCCTGGCCGAGCCTGCCCCGCGTCGACCTGGGCGCGGGCGAGGCATGGTGGGCGCGTGGTGATCGCCGGCGACGACAAGCAGCTGCCGCCGATCGTCGCCGGGCGCTATCCCGAGGTCGAGGACGAGCCGCTGCTGCACCGGTCGATCCTCGAGGCCCTCCGCCACCGCGACCTGGACGACGAGCTCACCGCGCCGCTGCTCGAGAACTGGCGCATGTGCGATGTGCTGTGCGACTACCCGGCATCGTCGATCTATCCGGACGCGTACGCGCCCGCGACGCCGTCGATCGCCGCGCGCCGCCTGCCGCCGGCGTCG
>DATHVN010000116.1 GCA_035461305.1 Euzebyales bacterium
GGCGCGCCTCGACACCGAGGTCGTGATCGCGGCGATCCTGGCGTCACCGCACGAACAGTTGCTGGTCACGATCGGCGACGACGGTGTGGTGCAGACCATCCCCTACGAGCGGCGCACGGGCACCGGCGGATGACCACACTGTCAGTTGTCGGACGCCGCGGTCACGGCGTGATCGCGTCGATGGCCGCCTGCTCGACCTGTGCCAGCAGGACGCTGTCCTCGGCGTGTTCGGTCTTGAGCAACACCACGATCCGGTCCACCAGCGCCGTGAGCGCATCGTGATCCCGGCGCAGCGCGGAGAGCTCGGCGTCCAGTTCGACCACCCGAGCGCGCAGCTCGTACAGCTCGGACTCCTGCAGGATGGTCTTGCCCGTCTTCGTCATCGCCGCACCTCGCGTCGGCTGTCGCCAGGTTCGCCGATGCCACGGCGCAGGCGTAGGGGCGAACGGCCCGACCGAGCTGGTCTCCCGGTCACGGTGCCGCCTGGCCGGTCCGGCTTTCGTAGCGGTGACGAGGGGAGATGAACAAGACACGCCCCATCCGTTTGCCGTCGACCCGTGTGACCCGCGTTGCGGGTTCCGGCTGCAGCGACATCGTGCGAGAAGGGACGTCCGTGGACCACAGCCTCGAGGTGGCCGACCAGGCGCTGGGCCTGCACACCGATCTGTACGAGTTGCGGATGGCGCAGACCTGCCTGCGCCACGGCATGACCGCTCCGGCGACGTTCAGCCTGCACATCCGTGCCGACGAGCGGCGACCGTGGTTCGTGGCCGGCGGGATGCCGCATGTGCTCGACGTGCTCCGACGGTTCTCCTACGGCGATGCCGAGCTCGACTACCTCCGCGGCCAGGGCTTCCCCGGGTGGTTCCTGGACTGGCTTCACGAGCTGCACCCGGTCGGTGAGGTGTGGTCGGTCGCGGAGGGAACGGTCGTCCTCGCTGAGGAACCACTGATCGAGGTCACCGCTCCGCTGCCGCTCGGGATGCTGTGGGAGACCGCGTTGCTGAACGTGGTGCAGCGCAGCACGGTGCTGGCCACGAAGGCAGCCCGGTGCGTCATCGTCGCCGACGGGCGCACGCTCGTCGACTTCGGGTTCCGCCGTGCCCAGGGCTTGGAGACCGGCATCGAGGCCGCCCGAGCGGCCTACATCGGCGGCATCGACGCAACCTCCAACGTCGAGGCCGGCCGCCGCTTCGGTATCCCGATCTCGGGCACGATGGCGCACTCGCTGATTCAGGCGTACGAAGACGAACCCGCGGCATTCGCCGCGTTCGCCGACGACCACCCCGACCAGGCCATCATGCTCGTCGACACCTACGACACGATCGGGGGCGTGCAGGCGGCGATCGAGATAGGTCAGGGCCTGCGTGCGCGCGGCAGCGATCTCATCGGGGTCCGCCTCGACTCGGGCGACCTGGCGGAGTACGCCACGCGCAGTCGCGCGCTGCTCGACGATGCCGGGTTCACCGCCACGCGGATCATCGCGTCGGGCGGTGTCGACGAGTTCGAGATCGCCGAGCTGATCGCCGCGGGGGCGCCGATCGACGGGTTCGGCGTCGGCACCGCGCTGACGGTGTCCACGGACCGACCGGCGCTCGACATCGCCTACAAGCTGGTGTGCTACGACGGGGCTCCGCGGGCGAAGTACAGCGAGGGCAAGGTGCTGCTGCCCGGAGCGAAGCAGGTCTATCGCGACGGGGCACCGGACAGCGACGTGCTCGCCACCCGCGATGAACCGCCGCTGCACGGCGAGCCGCTGCTGGCACCGATCTGGCGGGACGGCGACGCCCTGCACGACTTCGACCTGCGGGAGGCGCGGGACCGTGCTGCCGACCAGCTCGACGCCCTACCCGACCACTGGCGCCGCCTCGACCGCCCGCTGGAGCCGCCACGGCCACGGCGAAGTGACGTCCTCGAGGCGCTCGCCCGCGGAGTTCGCGACCGGGAGACCGCACACCGTCGGTGAATGCCTCGAGCAGTGTGCGCGCCGTCATCGCCGTGCCTTCGCAGGATGTCGGGCTCGAACCTGGGCACCGGTTCCAGGACGTCACCGATGGGACGAGGCAACCGGGTCGCCATACGAAGGTCCCACGTCGCCTAGGAACAACGCCCTCGACCGCATCTGCGACATGTCCGACACTGGAGGCGATGCAGCAGCAACCCGAGAGCGGGACGGCGATGAAGGACCTGCGCGCGACTGTCGGTGACCGACTGGTGATCAAGCGGCACCGCGTCGGCGAGCCCGATCGGGACGCCGAGATACTCGAAGTCAGAGGCCGCGACGGCCAGCCGCCGT
>DATHVN010000117.1 GCA_035461305.1 Euzebyales bacterium
CCACGCCGGAGCGGATACGACCGCGACGGGCGATCGCCGAGAGGCGAGGACGATGCCACCGCGCGGCCGCCCGGCGTGGCCCTCGATCTCGGGGGAGGATCACGTCACCCGTCGCCGCCCGACGCGAACTCACGACAGCCCGGCCTGCGCGCGACTGCGCCGACTGACCGCGTCGACCGTGACTGCGAGCAGTAGAACACCGCCGGTCACCATGAATTTGATCGACGACGAGTAGCCGAGCAGATCCATGCCGTTGGAGATCGACTGGATGACGAGCGCCCCGAACAGCGCCGCCCACACGGTGCCGCGTCCACCGAACAGGCTGGTGCCGCCGATCACTGCGGCGGCGATGGCGTTCAACAGCAGATCCCCTCCGCCGGAGCTCTGGTTCACCGCGAGCAGCCTTGCGGCCAGGATCACGCCACCGAAGGCCGCCAGCGTGGAGGCGATGGCGAACACCGCGACGCGGATCCCGGTGACGCTGATGCCCGCGCGTCGAGCTGCCTCGGCGTTGCCCCCGACCGCGAAGACATGGCGACCCCAGCGCGTGCGTCGGGTGATGACATCGAAGATCACCACCAGGCCGAGCAGGATCAGCAGGGCGATCGGGACCCCCCGGTCACGGTTGAGGAACACGACGAACCCGAGCGCGAGCACCGCCAGCAACCCGACCTTGGCGATGACCAACCACGTCGGGCTGGCAGTGAGTCCGGCCGCGCGGCGGCGTCGCTGCTCGATGACGCGCGTTGCGGCATAGACCGCGATGACGGCGACGGCGACGATCCAGCCGGCGGCCACCGGAAGGAAGCTGCGCGCCAGGACCGTGATCGCCGTGGCGCTGATGTTGATCGTCCCGGTGGTGCCGAGCACGAACAGCAACGCCCCTTGGAACGCCAGGAAACCTGCCAGGGTCACCACGAACGAGGGAACACGAAACCGGGTGATCCAGAACCCGTTGAACAAGCCGATCGCGAGCCCGACCACCAGGGCGGCCAGGATCGCCAGAGGCCCCGGCCAGCCCAGCTTGACGTTGAGAACCGCCATCACCGCCGCCGCGAACCCACTCACCTGCGCGACGGACAGGTCGATCTCACCGAGCAGCAGCACGAGGACCACGCCGACGGCGATCGTGCCGAGACCGGCCATCTGCAGCATCAGGTTGGTGACGTTGAGCGGCGAGATGAACCGCTCGTTCAGAAGGTAGAAGACCACCCAGATCGCCACCAACCCGACGACGACCGGCAGCGAGCCGAGGTCGCCGCTGGACAGCCGGCGACGGAGCGACATGACGACATCGGCGACGGACTGCGCCTCCGCGACGGGCCGTGCGGCCTGCGTGGCCGGGCTCTCGAACTCATCGCTGGTGTCGGGTGCCGTGTGCTGGCTCATGCCGCCCCTCCCCGTGCGCCGTTGCCGTCGCTGGAGCCGAGCCCAGCACCTGTGATCGCCGCAACCACCTCGTCCTCGGTGACGGCGCCCACGTCATAGCTGCCGGCGAAGCGACCCAGCCGAAGGACGACGATGCGGTCGGCGACCTTGAACACGTCCACGAGGTTGTGACTGATGACGACGACCGCCATGCCGCGCCCCTTCAGCCGACGGATCAGCTCGAGCACCTGTGCCTTCTGGGCGACGCCCAGCGCCGCCGTCGGCTCGTCGAGCAGCACCAGCCGGGGCTCGCCGAGCATGGCGCGCGCGATCGCAACGGTCTGTCGCTGACCACCCGACAGGGACGCGACCAGCGTGCGGACACTCGTGAGCGTGCGCACCGCGAGCTCGTCGAGGAGCGCGCGGGTGCGCTTCTCCATCGACACCTCGTCGATGAGGCGGGCGGCCGCGGTCCGCTCGCGCCCCAGGTGGAGGTTCGCGACCACGTCCAGGTTCTCGCACAGCGCCAGGTCCTGGTAGACGGTGGCGATCCCCAGCACCTGCGCGTCGTGCGGGCTGGTGATGTGCACGACGTCGCCGGCGAACCTGATCTCGCCGTCGTCAGCCGGCTGGGCGCCGGCGATCGCCTTGACCAACGTCGACTTGCCGGCGCCGTTGTCGCCCACGAGGGCGACCACCTCTCCGGCGTTCGCCTCGAACGCGACGTCGACCAGCGCCTCCACCGCGCCGAATCGTTTGGTGATGCCCGACATCGCGAGCAGCGGTTCACCGGCCATGGTGCCCTCCGGCAGATCGGCCGGGGTCGGTGACCCTGACGGGTCACCGACCCGGCGGTGTGGCTACTGCAGACCGGCGTCGGCGCAGGCCTGCTGGTACTCCTCGGTGCAGATCTGCTCCACCGACAGGAACCCGTCGGCGATGATGGTGTCCTGCACGTTGTCCGTCGTGACGACCACCGGCTTGAGCAGGTAGGACGGAACGTCCCCGGCCTCGTTGTTGACGGTGGTCTGTTCGACGTCGACCTGTGGCTCCTCACCGTTGACCAGCGCCACGGCCAGCTCGGCGGCGAGCTCCGCCTCCGGCGTGATCGCCTTGTAGACGGTCATGCCCTGCTCTCCTGCGAGGATGCGCTGGATCGCCGCCAGTTCCGCGTCCTGCCCGGTGGTCGGCGGGACCGGGTCGAAGCCTGCGCCCTTCATCGCGGCGATCGCGCCGCCGGCGGTGCCGTCATTGGCGGCATAGACGCCCTGAATCTGCTCCTTGCCGATCGCGGTGATCGCCTGATCCATCTCCTGCTGCGCCTCGTCGGGGCTCCAGTCCGGGGTGTCGTACTCCTGGCCGACCTCGAGACCACTGTCGTCGATCACACTGTGCGCGCCCTGCTTGAACAACTTGGCGTTGTTGTCGGTCGGCGCGCCATTGATCATCACGATGGTTCCGCCCTCGGGCACGTTGTCGACGATCCACTGGCCCTGCAGCCTGCCGACCTCCTCGTTGTCGAACGAGATGTAGTAGTCGACCGGTGCGCCCACGATCAGCCGGTCATAGCTGATCACGGGGACGTCCTGAGAGCTGGCCTGTTCCACGATCGCCGCCGCCGACTGGGAGTCGACGGGGTCGAGCACCATCACCTGCGCGCCGTTGACGAGTGCCGCCTCCGCCTGCTGCTGCTGCTTCGACGCGTCCTGGTCGGCGTTGCTGTAGATGATCTCGCAGTCGGGGCACAGCTCGGAGACCTTGTTCTCGAAGGCGGGCCGGTCCTGGTTCTCGTACCGCGTGGTCTTGGACTCAGGGAGCAGGAGCGCGATCGCGCCGCCGCCGCCGTCACCACCACCGCCTTCGGACGCCGACGCGCCGGCGGAGGGCGCGGCCTCCGACGCTCCACCCGCCCCGCTCTCGCCATCGCCGCCGCCGCACGCGGCAGCCAGCATGCCCAGCACGACGACGACCGCCCACACTGGCAGTCGGCTCGAGATCAACCTTGTCATGATGCACAACCTTCCTCGGTCGGCTGCCTAAGACGGCACCCTCCGACCACGACCGTAGCGAAGCTGGCACAGTCTAATCCCGCCGCGGAACTGGGAACCACGTTTTTTCGCGTCGCCGATCGACCTCCCCACCGACGGCGGAGCGATGCCCGGTCGGCCGGTCGCGGAGCAGCGCAGTCTCAGCGCGCGCATTGATTCCGGGTCGCAACTGCATCGTTTCGCGCCGAACTGTGGTGTCCCTGCCCGCGGGCTACAGTCCCGTCCCCGAGCCGGTCACAAGCGGAGACAAGTATGAGCGGCGCGTTCTTCCCCGAGGTCGACGGCCGGATCCGGTATGCCGGCCTGGACAGCACCGACCCGCTGACGTTCCGGTGGTACGACGCCGACCGCGAGGTGGCCGGCCGACGGATGGCCGATCACCTGCGGTTCGCCGTGGCCTACTGGCACTCGTTCAACTGGACCGGGTTCGACATCTTCGGCGACGGCACGCTGCCCCGCCCCTGGCTGCACGACCCCGGCGACCCTGTGGGTGCCGCCCGCCGCAAGATGGAGGTCGCCTTCGAGTTCCTGGCCAAGCTCGGCGCGCCGTTCTTCTGCTTCCACGACCGCGACCTCGCCCCCGCCAGCGACACGTTCGCGGCGTCGTGCGCCAACCTCGACGCCATGGCCGACGAGGCCGCCGCCCACATGGAGCGCACAGGGGTCGGGCTGCTGTGGGCCACCGCGAACCTGTTCAGCCACCCGCGCTACGCAGCGGGCGCCGCGACCAACCCCGACCCGGAGGTGTTCGCGTACGCCGCCGGCCAGGTGCGCCACTGCCTGGAGGTCACCCATCGGCTCGGTGGTGCGAACTACGTGATGTGGGGCGGGCGTGAGGGCTACGAGACGCTGCTCAACACCGACATGCGGCGCGAGCTCGACCAGATGGCCCGCTTCGTGCACCTCGTCGTGGAGCACAAGCACCGGATCGGCTTCGAGGGCCCGATCCTGCTCGAGCCGAAGCCGTTCGAGCCGACCAAGCACCAGTACGACTTCGACGTCGCGGCCGTCCACGCGTTCCTCCAACGCTACGACCTGACCGACGACGTCAAGGTCAACATCGAGGTCAACCACGCCGAGCTGTCCGGCCACGACTTCGCTCACGAGGTCGAGTACGCGGCAGCCATGGGGATCCTGGGCTCGGTCGACGCCAACGCCGGCGACGACCGGCTGGGCTGGGACGTCGACCGGTTCCCCGCGTCCGTCGGCGACCACGTGCCGGCCCTGCACGCGATCCTGCAGGCGGGCGGCTTCACGACCGGTGGCTTCAACTTCGACGCCAAGCTGCGGCGCCAGTCCGTCGATCGCCTCGACCTGTTCCACGCCCACATCGGCGCCATGGACACGCTGGCCCACGCACTGGTGGTCGCGGCAGCGATGCTCGAGGACGGCGCGCTCACCGACGTCCGCGCCGCGCGCTACGCGGGATGGACCGACGGGCTGGGCCGGTCCATCCTCGACGGCGACCTGAGCCTGGACGACCTCTACCGCCACGTGCACGACGGCAACGAGACCGACGAGCCCGTCTCGGGCCGCCAGGAGGCGCTCGAACGCGTGGTCGGACGCTACATCGACCAGACCCGCTGAGCAGGGGTGCCCACGATGGCGGACCAGCTCGTGTGCGGCATCGACTCGTCGACGCAGTCGACCAAGGTCGAGCTGCGCGACCCCGGTTCGGGCGAGCTCGTCGCCACCGGACACGCCGCGCACCCGATCACCCCGCCGCCGGCGAGCGAGCAGGACCCTCGGGCCTGGTGGTCGGCGCTGCGCGACGCGCTCGGTGTGGCCGGCGACCGCGGCCGCGACGTCGCGGCCGTCGCGGTCGCCGGACAGCAGCACGGGCTCGTGCTCGTCGACGACGCGGGGGACCCGCTGCGACCGGCGAAGCTGTGGAACGACACGACGTCGGCGCCGCACGCCCGGGCCCTGGTCGAACGCCACGGTGCGCAGGCATGGGCAGACGACGCCGGATCGGTGCCCGTCGCCTCGTTCACCGTGACCAAGCTCGCCTGGGTCGCCGACAACGAACCCGAGGTCCTGCACCGCACGCGACGGGTCATGCTGCCCCACGACTACCTGACCTGGCGGCTGACCGGCGAGCACGTCACCGATCGCGGCGACGCGTCGGGCACGGGGTGGTGGTCGCCGCGCGACGGCAGGTACGTCCGGTCCCTGCTCGGCCTCGTCGTCGACGATCCCGATGGATGGTTGGAGCGCCTCCCCCGGGTGCTGAGGCCCGACGAGCCGGCCGGTCGCGTGACCGACGCGGCGGCGGACGCAACCGGCCTTCCAGCGGGAGCACTCGTGACCTGCGGCACCGGCGACAACATGGCCGCGGCGCTCGGCCTGGGCCTCGAGTCCGGTGACGTGGTGATGTCACTGGGAACGTCGGGGACGGTCTACGCGATGTCGGACGAGCCCACGGCCGACGCGTCGGGTCTGGTGGCCGGCTTCGCCGACGCGACCGGGCGGTACCTGCCGCTGGTGTGCACGCTGAACGCGGCGGGCGTCACCGACATGGTCGCCGGACTGCTCGGCGTCGAGGTCGGCGCGCTCGCCGACCTGGCGCTGGACGCAGGAACGCCGGACACGCCGCTCGTGCTGGTGCCCTACCTCGAGGGCGAGCGCACGCCCGACCTGCCGACCGCGACCGGCCTGGTGACGGGTCTGCGCCGCGGCACGGGGCGCGCCGACCTGGCGCGCGCCGCCCACCTCGGCGTGCTGTGCGGGCTGTTCGCCGGCGTCGACGCGCTGCGCGGCAGCGGCGTGGCACTTGACGGACGACGGTTCCTGGTCGGCGGTGGCGCGCGTTCGGCCGCCTACCGCGCCTTCGCCGCCGACCTGTGGCGCGCACCCGTCGTAGTGCCCGCCGCCGAGGAGGCCGTCGCCGCGGGCGCCTGCATCCAGGCGGCCAGCGGTCTGCATGGCGAGCTGCCGGGCCAGGTCGCGCGGCGCTGGTCGCTGGGGACCGGCACCACGATCGAGCCCGCGGGCCTCGTCGACACCGACGAGGTCCGCGTGGCCTATGCCGACGCGGCCGGGGCCGCCGCTCGACTCGCGGGCGACTGACCTGCGGTCACCCGCTCGCGGCGACGATGAGCGGGTCATCGCACACCGTGCGCAGCGCCCTGGCCGCCGCGCCCCGCACAGCCGCTGCGGTGCCCAGCGACGACGGCACCACCGCCACGTCGGCGTAGCGCAGGACGAAGGACCGCCGCTCGAGCTCGGCACGGAGCGGGTCGCGGAGCCAGTCGTGCAGCGCCGCGAAGCTGCCGCCCAGCACAACACTGTTCGGCGCGAACAGGTTGACCATGGTGGCCAGCGCACGCCCCAGCGTGCGTCCGGCCTCGTGGAGCGCATCGAGCGTGGCCGCGTCGCCGGCACGCGCCCGCTCCACCAGGGCGGCGACGCCGCCGTCCGGGACAGCGACCGTGGTCCCGACGCGCGCCTCCAGGCCGGCCGCCGTCAGCAGCGCCTCCTGCCCGACCAGCCGCTCCAGGCAACCGTAGGAGCCGCAGGGACAGGGCCGACCCTCGACCATCGGGATGTGCCCGAACTCCCCGCCGAACCCGGCGCCGCCACGCACGAGCTCACCGCGGATGACGACGCCCGCACCCACACCGGTCTCGCCGCTGATGTGGACGAAGTCGCCCAGGTCGCGCCCTCGACCCTGCCAGAGCTCGCCCTGGGCGGCGAGGTTGGCCTCGTTGTCGACCATCGTGTGCAACGCCGGACGGCCCAGGCGCGCGGCCAGCTCCGCCGTCAGGGGAATCGCCTCCCACCCGAGGTTCGGCGCGAACACCAGGGTGCCGGTGTCGACGTCGACGAGACCGGGCGCGCCGAGGGTGGCGGCCACCGGGGTCAGCCCCTCCGCCTCGCACGCCGCGATCGCCGCCCGACCCAGGCCGGCGAGCTCGTCGAACACCTGTCCCGGCCCCGATCCCCTGTTCTCGCGCGCGAGCAGCCGCTCGTGCCGGACCCGGCCGGTCAGGTCGATCACGCACACCGCCAGGTAGTCGACATTGATCTCCAGACCGAGGCCCGCCACGGACTCTCCAGACAGCTCGACCAGCCGGCCGGGCCGACCGACGGTGCCGTCGTCCTCCCAGCCCGCATCGCTGAGCAGCCCACGGTCGGTGAGATCCGCGACGAGCGTGGACACGGTCGACTTGGTCAGCCCGGTCGACTCGGCGATTGCCGCACGCGACCGCGGACCCTGCTCCATGATCTCCTGCAGCACGAGCCGCAGGTTCAGGCGACGCATGCTGCGCGGTCGGACCGGTCCGGATCCGCTGGTCGTAGGAATCAGATCGGCCATCCCTCTCCCGCAACGTCCGGCTGCCCCGGCGGGCCGGCGACGGGTCACTGGCCCATCGTAATCCTGGCGCGGGACGCGTCAGCGCACGCCCGCGATCGTAGGCTGTCGCGCATGGAACCGACCGGCCGCTTCCAGCATGGCGCCTACATCGTGCTGCTCACCGTGTTCAGGCGGCTGCCCTCCGTCGTGCGCCGGACGCTGGTCCGTGCGGGCACACCGGGCTTCACCGTGGGCGCGGTCTGCGCGATCGACCACCACGGGTCGTTCCTCGTCCTGCGCCAGCCGCACCGCCCGGGATGGAGCCTCCCGGGCGGTCTGCTCAACCCCGGGGAGTCCGCCGCGCAGGGCGTCGTGCGCGAGGTGCGGGAGGAGACCGGGCTGCGCATCGAGGTCGGCCTGCCGCTGAGCGTCCAGGTCAACGGTCAGGTCCGACGCGTCGACGTCGTCTACCGCATCCGCGTGGATGCGCGTCCCGACGTCACCGCGGGCGGTGAGGCGACGGAGGCCCGGTGGCTGCCGCCCAGCAAGGTGGTCGCCGGCGCCGACGACCCCACACGCGAGATCATGGACCTGCTGGCCCGCGCCGACGAGCCGGACGCCACCGAGGGCCGCCTCCTGGACCGGGTGTGAGCGACCTCGCCGGCATCGCGCTGGCGGCCGGCGCGGGCACACGCCTGCGGCCGCTGACGCTGCTGCGCCCCAAGCCGCTGTGCCCCGTCGCCAACGTCGCGCTGCTCGACCGCGCGCTGGGCCACCTGAGCACCCACACCGCGCACCTCGCGGTCAACGCCCATCACCACGCCGACCAGATCGCGGCCCACGTCACGGACCGGGTGCACCTGTCGGTCGAGCAGCCCGAGCTGCTGGGCACGGCCGGCGCCCTTGGGCGGCTGCGTGGGTGGATCGCCGGCCGCGACGTCCTGCTGGTCAACGCCGACGCCTACCTGACCGGTGAGCGCTCGGACGGGGGCGGACACGATCCACCCGCCCTGGCGACGCTGGTCGACGGCTGGGACCGCCGCCGGTGCCGGCTGCTCGTCCTACCGACCGACGGCCCCGGCGACTTCGTCGACGATGCCGGCGATCAGGTGCGCTACGTCGGCGCCTGCCTGCTCCCGTGGCACCTGGTGGCGACGCTGCGGGCGACGCCGAGCGGGTTGTACGAGATGCTCTGGCGCGGCGAGCGCGAGGCGGGTCGGCTGGACCTCGTGCGCCACCGCGGGACGGCGATCGACTGCGGCACGCCGGCGGACTACCTGCGCGCCAACCTGCACGCGTCGGGCGGGCGTCCCGTCGTCGGCGAGGGTGCGGTGGTGGAGGGCTCGGTCGAGCGGTGCGTCGTGTGGCCCCACGCGTACGTCGGCCCCGACGAGCGCCTGTCCGAGTGCATCCGCGCCGGCAGCCGCAGCGACCCCGTGACCGTCTTCGCACCGCTGGGCAGCGCGACGGCAGCTGGCCGGAACCGATAGGACACGTCCCTCCGGGGAGGCAGACCACCACATCGGTACGGCGGCTCCCGGGCTGGGTCAGTGGTCGCTGACGGGGTCGACGTCGCTGAACGCTCCGGTGCGGAACGCGTCGACGAACAGGTGGTGGTCAGTGCGCACCTGCTCGGCGTAGCTGTGCGCGAAGTCGGTGAGCTCGTCGACGAGTCCGTCGGCATCGCCGTGGACACCGTCGTGGATCACATCCTCGACACTGACGGTGACCAGGTCGGTCCCACTGTCGTCGTCGGCGACGCAGTGGATCTTGGCCGTGGCGCGCCCCAGCTGGTCGACAACGACCCGCATCGCCTCGGGAGTGTTGAGGTCCTCCCAGTCGAGGTCGAGCTCGTACGGCGAGTACTCGCTGACGACGTAGCCCGTGTCGTCGATGTCCGTCCATCCCAGGTAGCGGTCGGCGTGGGCCTGCAGCGCTCGCTGCGAGACCGCGGTGCGGTGGCCGTGGTGGTGGAAGTATTCGGTGATCTCCTTGTCGTCGATGATCCGGCCGAGCGCTGCATCGTTGGCCTGCTTGACCGAGACCACGACGTCGTTGCCGAGGGCCTGGCTCTCCCCCTCGATCAGCACGCTGTACATGGGCAGGCCGGCGCTGCCGATGCCGACACCGGTCTTGCGGGCGACATCGAGCACCCGGAACCTGATCCGTCCGTCGCGCTTGTCGGGCGGAATCGTGTCCTTGTACCGCTCGAACGCGTCGAGCACCCGCCCACGCTCGCGGTCGTCGAGGTGGTTGATCGACGAGTGCTCGGCGAAACGCCGCTGATAGTTCTCGACGACCGTCTCGGGGTCCAGGATGGTCGCGCGGGTCCGCAGCTTGGCCTGCTGCAGCGTGCTGAGGACCAGACCGTCCGCGTTGTCCAGCGTCAGCGCCCACTCGGTGTCGTCGGGCTCGTCGACGTAGTGGCCGACCTGGTCGAGGTAGCTGCGCACGTAGTGGTCGACCAGGTCGTCGATGACGTCATCGGGCAGCGCCTTCTGCCAGCACAGCAGCGCGAGGCTCGCGACGAACCGGCGCAGGTCCCACGTCCACGGCGCCAGGTAGGCCTCGTCGAAGTCGTTGACGTCGAAGACCAGTCGCCCGTCGGCATCCATGTAGGTGCCGAAGTTCTCGGCGTGCAGGTCACCCTGGATCCAGACCCGGTCGCCGTGCTCGACCATCCAGCGGTCGTCGCTCCCGGCGAACGACCCCGATGGGCCGAGGTCATGGAAGAACAGCACTGCCGTGCCTCGGTAGAAGGCGAACGGGTCGCGCGCCATCTTCCGGAACTTCGTGCGGAACGCATCCGGCGCGTCCCGCATGACGTCTGCGAACATGTCCTGCAGGCACGCGACGATCACCTCGTCGCGGTCGTCGTGTGCCACGCCGTGGCCCTCCCGGATCGTCGATCCGTCCCAGGACAACCGTTCCCAGCAGCGCGGGCGTCGACCCGTTCCGTACCCGTCCCGGACGGTCAGGCAGCCGTCGTGCATATGTCCGCGCTGGTCGTGGCGGACACCGACGACCACGCCGGCCGGCAGCCCCGTGCAGTCGGCGTCGGCGGGAGTGAGCGACAACGCGAGACCGTCGAGGACAGCTGCCGCGATGGTCTCCATGAGCACCGAGTGTTCCGCCGTGGCCATTCGCACTGCGGGGTCGTCACGCTGCGCAACCGGCTGCTGAACGGTCAGGCGTCCCTGCCGACCGGCAGCTCGACACGCATCGTCGTGCCGGCCGGCGATGTCTCCGCGATCGTGAGCGTGCCCTCGTGGGCTGCGACCAGATCGCGGCTGATGGTCAGGCCGAGCCCGGTGCCCGACGATCCCGACCCCTTGTGGAAGCGGTCGAACACACGCATGGCCACGTCGGGTGGGATGCCGACGCCCGTGTCGTGGACCGTGACGATCGCGCGAGGCCCGTCCCCGCGGACGGTGACGGTCACCGTGCCCCCCGGGGGCGTCGCCCCGATCGCGTTGACGACCAGGTTCGACACGACCTCCCGGATCCGGACCGGATCGATGTCGACCGGCTGCAGGTCGTCGGCCGTGTCGACGCACAGACGGACGTCCACGGAGGCGGCGAGCCGTCCGAACCGGTCGACGACGTCGCCGGCCAGGCGACCCAGATCGGTTGGCTCGCGGTCGAGCACCAACGCCCCGGACTCGGCCAGGCTCAGCGTGCGCAGGTCGTCGAGCAGGCGCTCAAGCATCGCGACGTCGTCCAGGAGCGCGCGCAGGTGCTCGTCGTCCATCGGCCGGACGCCGTCGACCATCGCCTCCAGGTCGCCGCGCAGCACAGTCAACGGCGTGCGCAGCTCGTGTCCGAGGTCCGCGAGCAGCTGACGACGCTGTGCGTCCGCCTCCTGCAGCCGTGCGGCCATGCGGTTGAACGACGAGACGACGGGTCGCGTCATCACCGGGCCCTGGTCGGCTGCACGGGCCGAGTAGTCGCCATCGGCCAGCCGCCCGGCCGCGGCGATCACGCCGCGGATCGGTGCCCACGTCCGCGCGAGCACGGCAAGCGCGCCAACGATCACCGCCGCAACGAGCAGCCACACGACCGCGACCGCCGCGACGCCCTCCGACCCGGCCAGCCGCGACGCCAGGACCAGGCCGACCGCGACCGGCGCGAGCAGCACGACGAGGACGACGGCCGCCACCCGCCGCCCCATCCGCCGACCGAACGACGACCACGCCCGGGTACCCGGACCGCGCCGTGGCGGCCACGGCTCGCCATCCGGCCACCACGGCGGTGCCTGCCCACGCCGCCACGGTCCGGACCGCCCGTCCTGCCACCGGACCCATGGCGGTCCGTGCCCCCAGCGGTCGTCGCGCTCACGCATCGCTGAACCGGTAGCCGACACCGTGCACCGTCTGGACGAACCGCGGCCGGCCCGGATCGGGCTCCATCTTTCGGCGGATGTTCTTGACATGGGCGTCGATGGCCCGCTCGTACGTCTCGAACGCGACGCCGTGCACGGCGTCGAGCAGCTGGGCCCGCGTGAACACACGACCCGGCTGTCCGGCGAGCGTGGCGACGATCTGAAACTCGGTGGGCGTCAGGTCGACCTCATTGCCGTCCACCGTCACCCGCATCTTCGGCTGGTCCACGGTCACCGGTCCGACGCGCAGCACCTCACCGTCATCGGCCTGCATGTCGACACGACGCAGGACCGCACGGACGCGGGCGACCAGTTCGCGAGGGCTGAACGGCTTCGTGACGTAGTCGTCGGCGCCGAGCTCGAGCCCGACGATGCGGTCCGACTCCTCGGTACGCGCCGTCACGATGATGATCGGCACGTTGGACTGCGCACGTAGACGCCGGGTGACGTCGAGCCCGTCGAGCCCGGGCAGCCCCAGGTCGAGGACCACCAGATCGAGCGCGTGCTCGCGGGCAGCGCGAAGCGCCCCGGGGCCGTCACTCGCCTCAACCACGCCGAAGCCCGCCTGGTACAGGTAGTCCCGTACCAGGCGGGTGATCCTCAGCTCGTCGTCGACGACGAGGACGGTCGCCATGCCGGCCATTCTGGCCGACATCGTCAGAGGACGTCGCGGTCGTCGGCGTCGGCGTCGCTCTCGTCGTCCTTCGTGGGGTCCGGTATCAGACGGTCGATGTCCATGCGGGCATGCGCCTTCAGGTGCCAGTCCTCCACGCGCTGTTCGAACCACACACGGGGGTCGTGTCCGGGCGCGTTGTCCTCATCGTCGTCATCGCGACGGCCGCCGTGCCGGGACCCCTCGGCCCACGGTGGAGCCCACGGCCCGTCCCAGTCGCGGCGCGCACCGGGCCCGTGGTGGTGCCGGCGGTCCCATCCCCTGCCCCAGAACATCCGCGCGATGAACCCGAACAGCAGGAAGAAGAAGACCAGCTTGAACAGTGCGAAGAAGGGCCACATGACCGCAGCCCCGGCCGTCGCCGCCCCCGCGGTCGCCGCGCCACCGAACACCATGGCGCCGAGCATGAACGCCCCGAGGCCGACCAGGGCGATCGGCGCGAAGTCACTCCGTTGCATCACGTCTCCTCTCTCGAAGGTCGACGCCATGCTGGCCACCCGGATGTGGAGGACCTGTGAACACACTGGGGAGATTTCCTGCCGGATGTGCGCCCTGCGGTGCTGTCGGGCGAGGGCGTGTGCGGCGTGCGGGGCACCAGCATCTCGGTCCGGTTCGCGCCGTTGGCTGGCCGGGACCAACCGTTGGAGTGCCGGGACAATCGTCGCTGTTCGATGGTGAGCCCCCGGTGGCCTCGGGCTGCACGCGATGCGGCGGAGCCTCAGGAGCCGGCGGCAAGCGCCTGCGCGAGCTTGCGGATGGCGGAGCCTGCGCTCTGGCTGACGGTTGGGCCAAGGACGGCCAGGCTCGACATGAGGGCGGCGATCTCGGGCACGTCCAAGGTGATCGACGCGGGGGCGTTGTGCGCGTCGAGGGACACGCCACCGCCCCTGCCCTGGTGCGTCGACAGCGGCACGCCGCTGAAGCGAAGCCGTTCCACGTCACGGGCGATCGTCCGTGTGGACACGCCGAACTCGCCGGCGAGCTCGGCAAACGCCATTCGCCGTCCGCGCACCGCGTACAGTCGTTCGATGATGACTTGTTGGCGTTCGATCCGACGTAGCGCGAGGTGGCTGTCACGGGACGCGGCGGCGAGTGCGACGTTGTTGTCCACCCCAGCGTGTCCGGTTATCGCCGTACCGTGAGACCATGAACGAGACGAACATCAGAATTGACAGCTTCTTCGACCGCTACGCCGCCGCGCTGCTCGCGCGAGACGAACGGACCATGGGACAGCTGTACGCGGTCCCGGCGCTCATCCTGTTTCCCGACGACTCGATCGTGGTCGGCGACGCGGCGCAGACCGAGCAGTTCTTCGCCTCGTCGTGGGCCCAGTACGACGGCGTCGACGCTGTCACCAGGCACACCAACGTCATTGCTGAGGCACCGGGCACGGTGTGGGCCGACGTCAGCTGGTCATACGACGGCGAGCCACGGGAGCGCTTCTGCTGTCAGCTCGTCGAGCGCGGCGACGAGTACCAGGTCGCGGTCCTCACACCAATGAGCATCTGACCTCGCACATCCCGTACTCCGTCGTGCAGCCGAGCCGTCGCGATGATGTCACTGGGGCAGGTCGGGTGGAGTCATCAGGGCATCGCTGGAGCAGGCTCCGCGTGCGGGAATCGGCCTGTAGAGGCCGTCCGTCCCTTCGGAGCGCGGTCAGGCGCCGTACTTCTCGAGCTTGCCCGCGCTGGCGAGCATGATCGGCATCAGGTCCGTGGTCGGACGCTGACCGAGCAGCCCACCGGCGCACGCCCGCTCACCGAAGCTCGTGACGTCGTCCCGACCGACGTGCGGACCCCACAGCAGGGTCGGGACGGGGTGCCATGAGTGGCCCGACAGTTGCGTCGGCGACGAGTGATCGCCGGTCACAGCGATGACGTCCGGCTGGAGCGCGACGATGTCGGGGATCACGGCGTCCATCGCCTCGATGGCGGCGACCTTCTCATCACGCTTGCCGTCGTGGCCGGCTTCGTCGGTCTTCTTGTGGTGCAGGAAGAAGTAGTCGTAATCATCCCATCGGTCGCGCATGGTCGCGATCTGTTCGTCCAGGCCGGACGGACGCGGCAGGGTGTCCATACCGCAGAGCTTGGCCACGCCCCGGTACATCGGGTAGATCGCCACCGTCGCGGCGCGCAGGTTGTAGCGGTCGGCGAAGCTCGGCAGGTCGTGATGCGTGTCGAACCCGCGCAGCAGCAGGGCGTCGGCGCCGTCGTGGTCGGCGAACACCTTCCGGATCGCGGCGTCGACGTCCCGCAGCAGTGTGGCCGTGTGCTCGGCGGCCGGATCGAGCGCGACGGGGTCCCTGGGCGGCACCCCCGTCCTCTGCGGGTCGAGGTCGGCGATGCGGTGGTCGAGGTCCTCGCCGCGCAGCACGGCCAACACGCGGTGCGACGAGATGTGGCGGAACATGACCTCGACGCCGTCGACCTCGACCCCGGCGTTGAGCGCATCGGTCAACGCCTGGGCACGGTCGTCGGGGATACGGCCCGCCCGGCGGTCGGTGACGTTGCCCTCCGCGTCAAGCGTGGACAGGTTGCCGCGCGCCGCGACGTCGCCGGGCCGCAGATCGAACTCGACCCCGGTGGCCGACAGCACACCCCGTCCCAGCTCGTACTCGGTCGGGTCGTACCCGAACAGCGCCAGGTGGCCCGGTCCGGATCCGGCGGTGATCCCGGCGCCCGTAGGCAGGGTCAGGCCCACGACGCCCTCGGCCGCCAGTTGATCCAGGTTCGGGGTCTTCGCCTGTTCGAGCTCGGAGTCGAACTGCGCGTCGGCGAAGCCGCCCAGCCCGTCCATGACGACCAGCACGATGTGGCACCTGGAATCGTTGAGCAGTGGCGTCAGTTCCATTGCGGGTCCCAATCTGCCGCGGGCATGCCTGTCAGCAGTCGTTCCCTTTCGCGACGCTCGTGAACTTGCGGATCGCGCTACTGCGGCTCTTCATCGTCCCGGCCTGGCAGGAGTCCGGACAGTACGGCGGCGACCAGGGCGCACGACAACACGAGCGCGAGCCCCCAGCGCAGGCCGACCGCGTCGGCGACAACGCCCACGACCGGCGGCACCGCGAGGAAGCTGAGGCGCGCCACCCACGACGCGATCGCCACGCCGTCCGCGCTGCGGATCCCCGGGATGGAGCCGGCCGCCGCCAGCCCCAGCGGGAACAGCGTCGACACGCCGAGTCCCGCGAGCGCGAAGCCGGCGATCACGACCATGGGCATCTGCCCAGCGGCGACGGCGAGCATCCCGAGCGCGGCCAACAGCGATCCGGACCGTGCGATCCGGGCGGCGCCGAAGCGGTTCACGAGGGGGTCGCCGGCGACCCGGCCCACCACCATCAACGTCTGCGCAGCGACGAAGCCGAGCCCGGCGACGAACGGCGTCGCGCCGAGGGTCTCGCGCAGGTGGATCGCCGACCACGACGCGGCGGCGTCCTCGACCGCCCCCGCCATGGTCGGCAGCATGGCGAGGCCGAGCAGCAGCCACGGCGCGGTGCGCAGTGCCTGCCGGATCCCCTGCCCGGCGTCCGGCACGACCACGTCCACGGCCGCGGCGGCCGCGGGCTGTTCGGCGTGCTCCGGGCCGTCGAGCTGCCAGCGCCGGGAGGCGACGACGGCGGCGGCCAGCACGACCGCGACGGTGGTGAGGTGTGCGGGACGCGGTATGCCGAGCGCCACGGCGCCCGCGCCGATCAGCCCGCCGGCGACGGCACCACAGCTCCACAGCGCGTGGAAGCTGTTGATGATGCTACGCCGGTAGCGACGCTGGACGCGCAGCGCGTGAGCGTTCATGCTGGCGTCGGTAACCGCGTCTGCACTGCCAAGCAACAGCATCGAGCCGGCGAACGCCACCCATGTGGGGGCCAGCGCGATGGCGGGCAGGCCGAGCAGCCCGAGCAGCGCGCCGCGGGTCGCGGTCCTGCCCGACCCAAAGCGCGCCGCGAGTGGCCCGGCTGCCATGCCGCACAGCAGGCCACCGAGCGGGCCGGCGGCCAGGCCCAGCCCGAACAGCGTGTTCGACAGCCCGAGATCGAACTTGATCCCCGGGAACCACGGGACGACGTTGGCCAGCGTCAGGCCGTTGACCACGAACAGCATCGCCACGGCCGCCCGCGCACGCCGCGAGGTGCCATCAACGGGGCGCGGACGCGACGACGGCGACTTCGTGGTGGACGCCATGCGGGTCGAGTGTTGGCCGGATCCGCTGACGCGAAACGTTCGGGACCCCTGCCGCCGTGGTGGACAGCAGACGGGCCGGATCCAGACAGCGTGCGCTCCGAGTTGAGATGCCACGGCGGTCGCGGCAACATGTGACCATCTGTTCAGACGATCGGGTGATCTCACGATGCGACCGCACGTCGTCCTGGACCTCGACCACCGCGATGTCCACGCCGCCGACCTCGACCGCGTCGCCGCGGTGCTGCGCGACCAGCCGGACGACGACGACATCGACCTGCTCGCTGACGTGTTCACGCTGCTGGGCGACCCAGGCCGGCTGCGCCTGCTCACCGGACTGCTGACGGGCGGCGAGCTGTGCGTCAGTGACCTCGCGGTCATCAGCGGGCTCAGCGAGTCGGCGACGTCGCATGCGCTACGACTCCTGCGGGCGCACAACGTCGTTCGTGCCCGCCGGGTCGGACGCCACGTCCACTACTCCCTGCGCGACGGCCACGTGCGCACCCTGCTGGGCACGGCGCTCGACCACGTGGCGCACCGCCATGGGTAGGCACCACGACGCGTACCCCGCGGTGACCGACGCCCACGTGGCCGGCCGGCGCCGGCGCGCGCTGCGGATCGCGCTGGGACTGAACGGCGGGTTCATGTTCGCCGAGCTGATCGGCGGCTTCGTATTCGGATCGCTGGCCCTGCTCGCGGACGCGGCACACATGCTGTCCGACGTCGCCGGGCTTGCAGTCGCACTGGTCGCCCAGCACCTGATCGACCGGCCGGCGTCGGTGCGCCACACCTTCGGCCTTCATCGGGCCGAGGTCCTCGGTGCACAGGCCAACGGCGTGCTGCTCCTGGCGTCCGCCGGCTGGATCCTGTTCGAGGCGGTGCGGCGCCTGAGCGATCCCCCGGTGGTGGCGGGGCGCGGCGTGCTGATCGTGGCGGTCCTGGGTCTGGCGATCAACATCGGCAGCGCCGTGCTGCTGGCACGGGCCAGCGGGCGCAGCCTGAACATGCGCGGCGCCTACGCGCACATGCTGGCCGACGCGGCCGGCTCGGTCGGTGTGATCGTGGCAGCCGTGGCGGTCATCACGGCCGGCGCCTACTGGGTCGACCCCGTCGCCTCGATGTTCATCGGCCTGCTGGTCGTCGCCACGGCCTGGGGACTGCTGCGCGACACCACGCACGTGCTCCTGGAGGGCGTCCCGGACTCGATCGATCCTGCCGAGGTCGAGCGCTGGCTCGCCGCCGCGCCGGGCGTCAGCTCGGTCCACCACCTGCACCTGTGGAACCTGACGTCGGAGACGGCGGCGCTGTCGGCGCACGTTGTCCTCGAGGGCCAGCCGACCCTGCACCAGGCGCAGGCCCGCGGCGACGTCCTCAAGGACCGGCTGGCCGACGAGTTTGCGATCGTGCACTCCACGCTGGAGCTGGAGTGCCACCAGTGCGAGGCCGAGGCCATGTCGGGTTCGGACGGCGCGGACGGCGAAGCGTCGCAGGCGCAGCGAGTTGAGCACGACTGACACGCTGGAGAACGCCCTCACTGCCCCTGGTCACCACACCCAGACGAGCCTGGCAACCGGGACGGACAGACGCGCGTCGTCAGCCACAGTCGGGCGGGGTGTGTCGTGAGCGAGCGCCTGTGTGCGCTGACGGCCGCGGTCAGTCGGCGACGTTCTCCGCGTAGTCGCTGCAGGCCACCGGTTCGTCGATGATCAGGCCGTCGCCCGAGAAGACGTCGACCACCTCGCCGTCGAGCGCGAAGCGCACCCCGTCGACCGTCGGGAACTGGTCGAGGGTGCACACGACCTGCGCCAGCCGCAGGGTCAGCCCGAGCGTGCCACCGCCGGACTCGAAGTCCCCGGAGAAGTCGGCAACGGCGACGCCGTCGGTGATGGTCAGGTTGCGCAACCTGGTCGTCGACGGGATCTCGGTGCCGTACCCCGCCGCCAGTTCCTCGGCCGTGGGGCCGGCGAGCAGCTGCTCGAGTACGGCACTGCCGATCCGCGGCACGCGCGGGACGGACCGCGGAACGGCCGTGACCTGCTCGCCCTGGGTGAACCACACCGACAACGTCGTCGTGTCGGGTGTTCCCGGTGAGCCACCGCCTGTGGAGTCGCCGGGTTCGGCCGGAGCGGCGGGGTCGCCCTGGGATTTGCCACCATCGCCGCCGCCGCCGCCGCCGTCGACCGTGCGGTCGTCCGCACCCGCGGCGGGGGCCCGCTCCGTCGGCACCGAACCATCCGCCCGGGCTGCCGTCGACGTGGCGTCGTGGGCCGGTCGTGTGGGCGCCGCGCCGACATCAACGACCTGCCCGCTGCCGCCGCAGCCGGCCAGCAGCAGCACGAGCGCCAGCAGACCTGCGACCAGCAACCATCCGCGCATCAGCTCAGACTCCTCGTGTTCGGACTCCTCGTGTTCGCTCCACGGCCATGATCGCCGCGCCCGGTCACGACCGGTCCACGACGGCGTAACGAGCGCGCGACGATCATCGCTGGTCACGTCGCCTGGGCAGTCGCAGCGTGAAGGTCGTGCCCTTCCCCTCCTCGCTGGCCACGCGCAGGTCACCGCCGTGCAGCCGGGCGTTCTCGCGCGCGATCGCGAGGCCGAGCCCGGTGCCGCCGGAGCTGCGGGACCGGTCGACCTTGTAGAAGCGGTCGAAGACGCGGTGCAGGTGCTGTGGTGCGATTCCGTCCCCGCGGTCCGAGACGGCAACCTCCACGTCGTCCGGCGTCGTCCGCACGGTCACGGAGATCGGTGGCCGTCCGTAGGTGCGTGCGTTGCCGACGAGGTTTCCGATGATCGCGTCGAGCCGGCGCGCGTCCATGAGCACCGTCACCCCCTCGTCTCCGTTCACCTCGACCTGCTCGAGCCAGCCTCGGGACCGCAATGCACCCCTGATGGAGCGGACCACGTCGACGCGCTCGAGCGTCATCTCGGCGGCACCCGCGTCCATGCGAGAGATCTCCATGAGGTCCTCGACGAGTGACGTGAGCCGGCGGCTCTCGACGACCACGAGCCGTGCGGCGCGCCGCCCGGCGTCGGGCAGACCGTCGGTGTTGGCGTCGAGGACCTCGCATGCCGTCGTCAGCGCCGTCAGCGGCGTGCGCAGCTCGTGGGACACATCGGACACGAAGCGCCGCTGCCCCGCCTCCAGCTCGCGCAGCTCGCCGATCGTGCGGCGCAGCGCCGCGGTCATCGTGTTGAATGCACGCGCCAGCTCGGCGAGCTCGTCGCCGCCCTCCTCGTCGAGCCGTGCGTCGAGATCGCCCGCGGCGACGGCGCGCACCGCCGCGCGCGTCCGCGCGATCGGCCGCAGCACGCCCGACGCAGCCGCCGCGCCGATCAGCGCGGACACGATCACGAGCACACCGCTGGTGCCAGCGAGCACGCGGGCCAGCAGACCCAGATCGTCGACGATGTCCTGCTGCGGGAAGAAGAAGTAGAACGCGGGTCCGGACGGGCGGATCGCGCCGCCGACGACGACGGCGGCGGCGGCGGCGCCACGGACCGTGCGGAGGGCTGCGATGCGTCCCGCGTCGACCGGGGCGCGCAGCTCGTCGGGGATCGCGGACTCGGTCAACGAGATCGACGTCGTGACCGGATCGCCGCCGGTCAACGCCACCACGTCGGCCTGGCTGCGCGCCTCGACCTGCGCGAGGAACCGGCGCAACCGCTGCGGGCTGGAGTCGTCGGCCAGCGTGGCGGCGGCGTCGTAGAGATGCATGCGTGCCTCGCGGACCGCGTCGTCCATGGCGCGCTGCAGCGTGACGTCGCGTACGACCACGTACGAGATGCCCGCGACGGCGACGGCGACCAGGGCGGCGACAAGCGCGAACGTCGTGACCAACCGGGCCCGCAGCCCCAGCGGCCGGCGCCGTCTCACCGCGGCGCCACGAGCTTGTAGCCGACCCCCCGCACCGTCTGGATCAGCATAGGATCGCTCGCGTCGTCCTCGACCTTCGCGCGCAGCCGCTGAACGCACACGTCGACCAGCCGGGAGTCGCCGAGGTACTCGTACTCCCATACCCGCTCGAGCAGCAGCTGCCGGGTGAACACCTGGCCCGGCCGCGCGGTGAGCTCGAGCAGCAGGCGCAGCTCGGTCGGCGTGAGGTGCACCTCGTCGCCATCCTTGCGCACGACCATGCCGACCGGGTCGACGGTGAGATCGCCGAAGCGCCGCACGCGCTCGCCGGTCATCGCCTCGCCCCGGCGCAGCACGGCCTTGATCCTGGCCAGCAGCACGCGGGTCTCGAAGGGCTTGGTCACGTAGTCGTCGGCACCGGACTCCAGGCCCAGCACGACGTCGATCGGATCGCTGCGGGCGGTCAGCATGATGATCGGCACACGGTCGGTTCGGCGGATCTCACGACAGACCTCGAGCCCGTCACGACCCGGGAGCATCACATCGAGCAGCACGAGGTCGGGCCGGCCGTGCCGCCAGCGCTCGAGGGCATCGTCGCCGGTCGCCGCGGTCGTCACCCGGTGCCCGAAGCCCTCGAGCGCCAGGCTCACGGCCTCGCTGGTCGAGGGGTCGTCTTCGACGAGCAGGATGTCGGCCACGTCGCGCATCATGTCAGACGGCCCACCGCTGCCGCCACCTGAGGCCACGTCAGACGACTCGGCGAACGGGGACGCCGGCTCGCGCCCGGCGGCGCGTGCGGCCGGGCGCGGGTACGACACGGGCTCGGTCACGCCCTGATGGCGGCGGCACGGGTCAGGGCCCGGCGCATCGCACCGCGGGTCGCGCCGTCGACGTCGCCGGTCGCCGCGACGCCCTCTGCCCGCTGGAACAAGCGGGTCGCGCGATCGGTGTTGGGACCGAAGATGCCGTCGGTGGCGATCAGTCCGAAGGTCGGCGTGGTCGAGCTCGCGAACGGCCCGTGCTGGACGGTGTTCAGTTGCAGCTGCCAGTCGGCGACATCCGAGCCGCGGTCACCGCGGTCCAGCCGCCGCACGATCGCACCGTGAGCGACGTCGATCGCCAGGCGGGCCGGGTTCGACAGCTCGAGGACCCGGAACCCGGTCCTCGCCCTGAGCCCGGCCGCGAAGGTCGCTAGTCCCTCGAACTCGCCGCCGTAGCGCACGGTCCGCAGGGTCGGGTACCGCGGGGTGAGCACGGCGTTGTCGAACGTGCGGGGAACGTCCGCGGCCTCCATGTCGACGGTGTGCGCTCCCATGTCGATCTGCAGCGCCGTCGTTCCACCGGCCGGGATCGGCGCACCTGCGCCGCCTGTCGTCGCCACACCTGTGTAGCGGACGGTGTAGGAGGGCCGTCCGTCCTCGAACTCGAACACGATGCGGTCGAAGCCGTCGTGGCGACCGACGCGCACCTTGCGCAGGGTCGCCTCGGCACCCGTGGTCCGCTGGATCGCCGCGGTGTTGCGCAGCGAGCCCAGGGTCGTGTTGACGGTGCTCTCGCCGGGGACGTCGCGTTGGAGCCAGTTGTAGAAGGTCACCTGGCTGCCGTCGATCGAGTAGCGCGACCGGAGGACGGTCGGGAACTGCTCGGTCGTGGCGTCGAGCTGCGACAGCAGGCTGGCCGAACCGCATGCGCTGGACGCGTTGGGGATGACCTGCCGCAGGTCGGCGAAGTCGACGTAGGCCACGCCATCACGGATGGCGACGGACCGCAGCAGGCCGGCGGTCGCGTCCGAGAACATCGTGGCCGTCGCCGGCCGCTCCTCGGCGGTCGGACCTTCCAGCAGCTCGGTGAGCGCACCGGTCAGCACGGCCGGGGACGCGACGGTCCGCGCATGGGGCTCGACGACGTCGCACTCTGTGCCGGCTGGTGTGAAGTGCACCTTGACCTCGGCGGTCTCGGTGGTGGCACCTGCGGCCGTGATCGGGACGACCAGGGCAAGCAGGGTCAGGACGGTCAGCCACACCTGCGCAGTGCGTCGGATCCGTGGGAACCCGACACGCGACGGTGCGGCGGTGGTCGAGGTGTTCATGGTGTGCAAGCCTCCGCATGGTGGGCCCGCCGTCCGGCGGCCCGTCGCTTCGCACCGGTTCCGCGTCGGTTCCGATGCCGTGTGGTCACCATGGAAGAGGGGCTTCGCAACGCCTTCGCAGCCGGGTAACCGTTCCGTAACGACCGGCGCTGCGGCGATCGGGGCGCGAGACTCTACGGGGCCTGGTTCCGCAGACGGCTGGTGGACCGGCTCCGCCGGGCAGAACCTGTGGCCGCGAGCACCTTCGAAAGACCCGACCCGATGCGCCACCTGCTGCTGACCAACGACGACGGTGTCGACTCACCCGCCCTCCCGCCGTTCGCGCGCGCGTTGCAGCAACTCGCTGACATCACCGTGGTCGTGCCGGACCGGCAGCGGTCGTGGATCGCCAAGGCGATCTCCCGCAGCCGGGACATCAGCACGACCACGACCGAGCGGGAGGGCATCCCGATCACCGCCTGCAGCGGCTACCCGGCCGACGCCACACAGCTCGGCGTCCACGTCGTGTGCGATCCGCCGCCGGACGTCGTGATCTCCGGCATCAACCTCGGGTTGAACCACGGCACCGCATTCATCCTGTCGTCGGGCACCGTCGGCGCGGCCGTCGAGGGCTGGATCAGCGGGCTGCCGGCGATCGCCTTCTCGACCGGCGTCGACGGTGAGCACTACGCCTCCTGGCGCAGGCACGCGGGGTCCCCGGCGGCGGCCGATCAGTGGGCGGCGTTGGCGGCGACCTCCGCTCAGATCCTGCGCGAGCTGTGGGACGCCCGCGTGTGGGACGAGGCGGACGTCGTCACGGTCAACATGCCGTTCGATGCCACGCCCGACACGCCGCGGCGCATGACGAGCATCGCCCGGGTGCGCTACGGCGGCCTGTTCGACACCGTCGGTCCGGACCGCTACCGGCACACCTTCGTCGACGTCACCGAGCCCGACACCCTCGACGGCACCGACGTGGGTGCCTTCAGGGACGGTGTTGTGTCGATCACGCCGGTCCGCATGCCCGAGGCGGTCGAGCTCACCCCCGAGCTGCGTGCCCGCCTCGAGCGGCCCGGTGGTCCGACCTGATCATCCGCGGTTCGACACCTGACGTCAGCGTGCGCCAGCCGGCTCCGCCGGCGCCAGCGGGCCGTCCCCGCCGAGCAGCGCCGGACGGCGCTGCGCGATGCCGACACCGCGGTTGCCTCGCCGCGCGAGCAGCGCCATCGTCGTGATCGTCGCCACCAGCAGACCTGCGCCGAGCCACTGCGTGGGCGTCAGCGTGGTGCCGAAGACCACCGCGCCGAGGGTTATCGCCGTCAGTGGGAACGTCAGCTCGGCGATCGTCGCGGCCGACGCGGGCGTGGTGTGCAGCCCGCGGTAGTAGAGCAGCAGGGCCAGTAGGCCGGGGATCAGAGCGAGTGCGATCAGTGGCACCGCCTCGCCACCGGTGATCGTCAACGCATCGGGACCGTCCATGGCCACGGCGATCAGCGCCGCGGCCGGCAGGCCGAAGACGAAGCGCATGGTCGTCAGCTCGACGAAGGCGACGTTGGTCGCCAGCCCGCGTCCGAGCACGGTGCCGAGGCCCCACAGGATCGCGGCGCCCAGGGCGAGCGCCCCCGCCGCAGCGGCCGGGGCCGTCACGCCCGTCGGGTCGGCGAACGTGATCAGCCAGGCGCCGCCCAGGCCGCCCACCAGGAACCACAGGAACCGCGGGGTCAGCCGCTCGCCGAGCAGGACGTGGGCGCCCGCGACCGCGATCAGCGGCTGCAGCTTCTGCAGCAGCAACGGCGTCACGGGGTCGCCGAAGCGGAACGCGGCGGTGAACAGCGTCGTGGCGACGGCCGACGCGCCGATCCCGATGACCGCGACTGCGACGCGGTCACGAGCGGGCATCGCCTGCCAGGCCCGCCACATGCGGGCGAAGACCGGGATGAGCAGCACGACCACGATCGCGTGCTCCCAGGCCACGACGGTGGCAGCCGGGAGCTCCAGGGCCAGGCGCTGGCGGAACAACCCGTCGGTGCCCCAGAGCGCCGCCGCAAGGCCGACGAGGACCACACCAGGCATCGTTGCGCCAACCCGTCCCGGCGCCCGTGCGCCGCGCGCCGCGTCCGTCATCTGGTCGCTCCAGTCACCGTGGCCGCCCGGGACGCCCGCAGGTTACTCGCCGACAGGGGTCACTGCCCCAGCTCGTCCGCCAGCGTGTCGGGGTCGATCAGCCCACCGGCGGCCGCCAGCGCGCCGGCCGTCGTGACCGCCCGGTCGTAGACGGCGGCGAAGTAGTGCTCGGCGGCCTTCTCGTGACCTGGAAGCGGTGGCGGCCCCAGCGACCGCGGGACGGCGGCGGGGTCGGAGGTCATCCGCACGTCGCCCTCGAACGCCGGGAGCTTCGCCGGGTCGCCCCAGAAGCTCACGCCGGTGGGCTGCTGGCGCCCCCGGTTGCGCTGCTGACCACCGCCCGACCGGCTGCGCCGCCGGCGGCTCCTACCTCGTGCACTCATCGATGCCCCTCGTTCCTCGGCACGTCGAAGGCTCATGACGGGCCTCCCACGCTGACCGGTTCCATGTCGGTGTACTCGTCGGTCAGGAGGGCGTCGGCGTCGATGCCGAGCGCACGACGGAGCTGGTCGCTGTCGAGGTCGTCGACCGAGCTGGACTTGGGCAGCGCCAGGTCGGCGATGCGCCGCTTGCCGGCCACGACCTCCTCGACGCGCTCGTCAACGGTGCCCGGGCACACCAGCCGGTGCGCGATCACGGTCTTGTTCTGTCCGATGCGCCAGACGCGGTCGCGCGCCTGGTCCTCCACCGCCGGGTTCCACCAGCGGTCGTAGAGCACCACGTGGCTCGCCGACGTCAGGTTCAGCCCGGTGCCGCCGGCCTTGAGCGACAGCACCATGGCGCCGGGCCCGGTGCCGTTCTGGAACGTCTTGACCAGCTCGTCGCGAGCACCGCGGCCGAGACCGCCGTGGTAGCAGGCGATGGGCAGGTGGTACCGGTCGGTGAGGTACTTGGCGAGCTTGTCGCCCCACGTGGCGAAGTGCGTGAAGATCAGCACCCGCTCGCCGGACTCGAACACCGACTCGACGATCTCGTTGAGGCGGGTCAGTTTCCCGGAGCGCCCGTCGAGGGGCTCGCCCGTCGGCTGGTACGCCTCCGGGTGATTGCAGATCTGCTTGAGCGCCGTGATGGCGGCGAGCACCGCCCCCTTGCGCTGGGTGGGCTCGTCGGTGTCCTGGACGGTGAGGTCGTCGAGCACCGCCTGGTAGAGCCCGATCTGCACGGTCGTCGTCGGGCAGTGGTCGAGCTCGTCGATGCGGTCCGGGAGCTCCTCGGCGATGGCCGGCTCGGCCTTGGTCCGACGGAACACGAGCACGCCGTTGAGGGTCCTGAGCGCCTGCTCGTTGCTGCCGCGCCCCGCCTTCTCCTTCGACAGCTGGGCCACGAACGACGCGCGGTCACCGAGCAGCCCCGGGTTGACGAAGTCCATCAGCGCCCACAGGTCGCCGAGGCCGTTCTCGATCGGGGTCCCGGTGAGCACGATCTTGTTGTGGGCCTCGAGCCGCCGCAGCTGCTGGGCGGT
>DATHVN010000118.1 GCA_035461305.1 Euzebyales bacterium
CACCAGGTACAGCTCGTCGCCGGGTGCGCCCTGCTCGGTCAGCGTGGCGCCCTGCTTGAGCCGGCGGATCTCCGGCTTCGCGCCGCCCCGCATCACGATGGCCGACAGCTGCCGTTCAAGCGCGCTCTCGGCCTCGGCGACCGTCGTCTGGTGCTCGTGGCCACCCCATGGCGACCAAGCGCCGAACGACTCGCCGTGCCACGTTCGGAAGTCCGCCACACCGGACTTGCGGATCAGCCGGCCATCCTCGTCATAGATCCAGTGCCGGGGGAAGGGGCTCGCGCCGACAACCTCCCGCTGCACCGTGCCGTCGGCGTGCAGGGTCAACGCCAGGGTCGTCCACACTGTCGGACCGGAGATCTGCACGTACGGCGGACGGTTGACCATCCGCGGGTCGGCCACGCCGGGACGACCCCCCATCGTCTGCACGAACCGCACCCACCCGTCGCCGACCTGGCTCGTGTCCGATGTCGGGATATCCGATGGCGGGCACCGTCCGTCGGACGCCGGCGAGCTTGAGCGTGGTCGCGCCCATGTGGCCGCCCCCTGCGTGGCCGGCGTCTGTGATGCGGCCGTCGCCGTCGACGTCGATCCAGGCCCGCAGCTCGTTGGCGAACCGAAACCGGTCCGCTGCGCGGAGGGCGTCGAGATCGTCGGGGCGCACACGCTCCGGCGGCGGCGGGTCCCAGTGCAGGAAGCCGATGACGAACGGCACCTTCATTACGCCGCCGACGGCCTCCGAGGGGATCCAGGACAGGGATGTGACTGCTGCTGTGAAGCGCATCGTGTGCTCCTCGTGACGACCGCCGCAGCATGCCCCGGCCCCCGTGACGGACCCGTTACGGGGCGCCACGCCGGGACGGGCCGTGCGCCGTCACCAGTCGACGAGCTTCCAGATCTCGGGCGCGGCACTGGCCTGGTCGCCGACCTCGGCGAACAGCGTGACAGCGGTCGTCAGGTGCGCCATGGCCTCCTCCTCGCGTCCGGCGCCGTGGAGCAGGTCTGCGATGTTGTTGTGCAGCGCCGCCTGGCGATGGCGATCGCCGATGCGCTCGCACAGGCGCACAGCCGTGCGTGCATGCTCCAGCGCGTGCTCGTACCTGCGGGCGTCGCCCAGCACGAGCGCGAGGTTGTTGAGCGCCGTGATCTGCGCGTCCGGCTCGGGCAGGGCCGCGGCCAGGTCGGCGCTGTACTCCAGCTGTCGTTCCGCCTCGTCGAGACGTCCCGTGCGACGCGCCAGCAGGCCCAGGATGTTCCGCGCCTGGGCCAGCGCGCGTCGGTCGTTGGCGCGCTCGGCGAGGTCGAGTGCACGGCGCGCCTCCAGCTCGGCCTCGTCGATCGCGCCGGCACGGGCGGCCGCCAGGCTGCGTTCGGCTGCGATGCGCGCCCGCAACTCCGGCTCCTCGGCGTCCCTGAGTGCGGTGACGGCTGCGTCGAGCCGCGCCCGTGCCGCACCGCTGTCGCCCATGCGCACGTGCACGTGCGCGCACTTGTGCTCGAGCCCCGCCAGAGCGGGTCCGACCGCCGTCGCCGCGGCGTTGTCATAGCTGACAAGCGCCGCGGCGTAGTCCCCGCGCAGGGTCTCCAGGTCGCCGACCGCCTCGTGCAGGTCCGCCGCGTCGGGATGGCCGAGCGCGAGGGCCTGCCGCAGGTGGTCGAGGGCCTCGGTGTTGGCGTACAGCGCGCGGGCCTGCTCGCCGGCCAGCGCGAACATCTCGGCAGCACGCGCGTCGCGGCCCGCGAGCTGCTCGTGCCGTGCGATCAGGCCCGCCACGGCGAGGGGCTGGTCACCGGTTCGGGGCCGGCTGCGCAGGGCGTCGGCGACCCTGCCGTGCAGCAGACGACGCCGCGCCAGGCTCGCGGCGTCGTAGACCACGGACCGCAGCTTGTCGTGGGTGAAGTCGAACAGCGGCGTACCGGCCGGGCCCTCGAGCTCGCGCACCATGCCACGCATGGTCAGGGTCTCCAGCGCGGCCACGGTCTCGCCGTCGGTGCGGCCGCTGGCGGCCATCGCCGTGTCGAAGTCGAACGACCTGCCGATGGCGGCTGCCGCCGTCAGGACCTGTCGGGCCGTCTGGTCCAGGCTCGCGACCCTGGTGCGGAACAGGTGCTCGAGGCTGTGCGGCAGCGGCCAGTCCCCGTCGCTGATCGGGCCGTCGAGCTCCTCGAGGTACGCGACGACGGCCAGCGGCAGCCCCTCGGCCTCCGCATGGAGACGCGTCGCCAGACGGGAGTCGATCCGGTCATGGGCATCCGTGGTGCTGGCGAGCAGGGCCTCGATGTGGTCGATGTCGAGCCGGCCGAGCGTGAGGACGGTCCCGGAGCCGGCGTCCTGTGCCGCCCGCACTGTGTCGCTCCAGCGGTTGTGCTCGGTCAGCTCGTCGTCGCGCCAACAGCACAGGAGGGCCAGGCGGCGGCCGCGCAGGCGGGTGATCACATACGTCAGGAGCTGCAGCGTGGCGTCGTCGGCCCACTGCAGGTCGTCGACGACCAGCAGCCCCGGGGCATCGCCGTCGAGGGCGGCGCCGAGCACCTGCCACACGCCCTCGACGAAGCGTGCCTGCGCGCCGGGTGAGGTGAGCGGCTCGGTCGATGTCACGCCGTCGGCTGCGATGGTCGGCACGAGCCGACCGGCCTCGGCGCGCCAGTGCGGTGCCACGTGCGCCAGCCGAGCCTGGGCGTCCGCGTGCCCAGCGGCGTCGCGAAGGGCCTCGGCCACCGGCGCGTACGCCAGGCGCTGGTCGCCGGGCTGGCAGCGGACGGCGATCACGGTCGCTCCCCGCTCCGCAATGCGAGCGCCGATCTCCTCCGCGAGCCGGGTCTTGCCGATCCCCGCCTCGCCGGTGACGGCGAGCAGCCGACCGCCTGCGCCGACCTGCGAGTACGCCTCCATCAGCTCCGCGACGGCGTCTTCGCGACCGACCAGCGGCGTGGCCAAGCGCCGTGGCGGCGCCACCTCCGTCCTCGGGGCCCGCGCGACCGCTGGCGCGGCCGCCTGCTCGGCGCGCGGTGGGGGAGGCACGCGGTCCTCCAGGATCGCCTGGTAGAGCGCCACCGTGTCGTCGAGCGGCCGAACGCCCAGCTCGCGATCGAGCGTCGCGACGCAGGCGCGGTACTGGTGGATCGCGTCCCCACGCCGGCCGTGCCACGCGTAGAGCTGCATCAGACGTCGGTGCGCCGGCTCATGCAGAGCGTCGAGCGCGACAAGGCGATGCGCGTGCGTGATCGCCTCCTCGAGCCGACCGGCGGCCGTCAGCCCGTCGACCAGACGCTCGAGCACCCCGCTGCACTCGCGGCGCAGTGCCTCGGTCTCGACGATCATCCATTCGTCGAACGCGGCGCTGTCGCGCAGCGTGAAGCCGGACAGGAAGTCCCCGCGGTACAGGGCGGCTGCCTCGCCGAGCCGGTCGAGGCACCGCTCGCAGACCTGCCCGGTGTGGGCGTGATCGGCCGGTCCGGCGGCCGCCCGGAACACCGTGACGTCGCACCACCGGTCGTCGCCGTCCAGCGCGACCCGGTCGCGTGCGCTGTCGAGCCAGCGCCCGCCGAGCGCGCGGTTCAGGACCGACAGCGTGCGACGCAGCGCCGCGCGCGCCCTGGTGTCGGTGCTGTCCGGCCACAGCAGGCCGGCGAGCGACTCGCGGCTCTGTGAGCCCTCGAGTGCCAGGTAGGCCAGGACCGCGACGGCCTTGCGGGTGTCGACGTGCATGGCCGCGCCATCGATCTCAACCGATGGTGGGCCGAGCAGTCGAAGCCTGAGTCCCCGCATGGTCGACGCCTCGCGGTCGTGTGGTCGCCCCAGCCGGTAGCGCACGATAGTGGGTTACCGGCGTCCGAGGCCACAGGCAGGTCGTAACGATCATCAACTCGTAACGTTCATCGGACGCCCGGTCTGCGAGCTTTGGGCCGCATGCTCGAGCGGCCACGTCATCCGCTCGGCGCCTGCACCTCGCGCACGATGCTGCCCGCGGGGTGGCCGTGAACGCCCGCCGGATCGTCGCGCTCGCCGTCGTCGGCTTCTACGTCGTCACCGTCGGGAAGGCATGCTGCTGCAGGTGGCCGGCGGCGCAGCACCGACCTGCTGGAGGGCTGGCGTACCTGGCCGCGTTCGGCCTGTTCGCGGTGCTCGGCGCGATCCTGATCGCACGACGTCCCGGGCACGTCGTGGGACCGCTGTTCGCCACGATCGGGCTGCTGCCGGCGATCGGGTTCCCCGGCGAGACGTTCGCCGCCCTGCGGGTTCCTCGAGGGCAGCGCCACGCCGCTGTGGGGCCGCCTGCTGGCATGGCCGAACACCTTCTACTGGTATGTGGTCCTGGTCATCATGGTGGTCTACGTCCCGCTGCTGTTCCCCGACGGGCACCTGCCGTCGCGGCGCTGGCGGTGGGTCACGTGGCCGGTCGGCGTGGGGGTCGTCGTCATCTGCGGCATCTCCGCGGTCGCCGAGCGCATCCTGCTCCAGACGCTGGGATCAGACGGAAGGCCCTGTACGTCGTCAACCCGTTCGGGATCGCCGACATGCCCTTCGGGGGACAACCGGCTGTTCGACCCGGCCTGTACGAGATTGACCGTCTCATCAGCAGGACCGTAACCTACGCGCTGGTGACGGCGACGCTGCTCGTCACCTACACGGCCATCGCCACACTGCCGGGTGTGATCATCGACCTGCGATCGGATGTGCTTGTGGCGGCGGCGACGGCGGCGGCGGTGTTCGTCCCCGTGCGGCGTCGGGTGCAGGCAGTGGTCGACCGGCGGTTCGACCGGGCTCGCTACGACGCGCAGCAGGTCGTCGACCGGTCCGGTGCGAGGTTGCGCACCGAGCTGGACCTGGACGGCCTGGCCGATGACCTGCGCGGTGTCGTCGCGTCGACCGTGCAGCCGAGCGCACGTCTCGCTCTGGCTCGCCCGGGAGCGCCCATGATGAGCGCACCCGGAGCCGGCCCACGTGTCCCTGAGGCTGCGCACGCCGGAGCCGATCCCATGATGCTCCGTAGGCCGGCCGCCCGGATCCTGTCGCGGCGTCCGGTCGCGGCGGTCGGTGGCCGTGTGGGTGTTCCCCACGACCGTGATCGCCTGCTGCCTCGCAACCCTCGTCGGCCTCGTCCAGCGGTACCGGCGGGCGCAGGGTGGCCTCGGTGCACGTGTTGCTGTGGCTCCCCCGGACGGAGGGCCGAGTCGAGATCGACCGCCCGTAACGCTTTCCGTCACGGTTCCGGGACACCGTGGTGGTGTCATGGACGCCGAGGAGGACGACCGATGGCCGGACGGCTGGAACGGTGGCGCGCCACACGTCGCGCCCGCAGGCAGGCGGGGGCAGTCATCGACATGCCCGTGCCGGCGGACACGAGGCTCGACCCGTCGCCGGTCGACATCCCGCCCGACGACCCCGCCCTCGCCCACTTCCAGAACGCGGGCGGCCCGGTCGACCTCGAGGAGGTGACGTTCGATTCCAAGGCCGTGCGCAACCTCCGCGACGCCGGCGTCAAGCTGGTCGTCCCGCTGGTCGCCCAGGGCGAGCTGATCGGCCTGATCAACCTGGGACCGCGGTTGTCGGAGCAGGAGTACACGTCCGACGACCACAGGCTGCTCGAGAACCTCGCGAGCCAGGCCGCCCCGGCGCTGCGCATCGCCCAGCTGGTCCGTGAGCAGGAGGCCGAGGCGACCGAGCGCGAGCGCATCGCACAGGAGCTGCGGGTCGCGACGGTGATCCAGCAGAATTTCCTGCCGCGCGAGCTCCCGGAGCCCGACGGCTGGGACGTCGCCGCCTTCTACAAGCCCGCCCGTGAGGTCGGCGGGGACTTCTACGACTTCGTCGAGCTTCCCGACGGCCGCCTCGGCGTGTTCACCGGCGACGTGACCGACAAAGGTGTGCCGGCGGCGTTGGTGATGGCGGCGACACGTGCCATCCTCCGCGCGACCGCCCAGCGGCTCGACAAGCCCGGCGAGGCCCTGTCGCGGGTCAACGACCAGGTGCAGCCGGACATCCCGGCGCGCATGTCCGTGACCTGCCTGTACGGCGTGCTCGACCTCGAGTCGGGACGGTTCGTGTTCGCCAATGCCGGTCACAACCTGCCCTGCGTGGGCCGGCGTGACGGCGCCTTCGAGGCCAGGGCGGTCGGGATGCCGCTGGGTATGATGCCGGGCCAGGACTACGAGGAGGCAGAGGTCACCCTCGCGCATGGGGAAACGCTGGTCCTCTACAGCGACGCCCTGCCCGAGGCGCACAGCCCGCAGCGGGAGATGTACGGGTTCCCGCGGTTGCTCGGCCAGGTCGGCAGGGGTCCGCGTGGTCCGCAGCTGATCGACCACCTGCTGACCGACCTGCGCGCCTTCACGGGCGAGGAGCGGGAGCAGGAGGACGACATCACACTGCTGATCCTTCACCGCGCGGGTGCCACACCTGACGCGCAGCTGCGCCGCAGCCGCAGGATCGCGGAGTTCACCGTGGCCAGCCGGCCCGGCAACGAGCAGATCGCCGTCGACCGCGTGATGGAGGCGGTGCGCGACCTGCCGAGACGCATCGAACGGCTGCGCACCGCCGTGGCCGAGACCACCATGAACGCCATCGAGCACGGCAACGAGAACAACCCCGAGCTCCACGTCGAGGTCGAGGTCTATGCCGCGCCGTCCGCCCTGCTCGTCCGCGTGTCGGACCACGGTGGCGGCCCACCGCCGGGACCCGTCGAGGCCCCGGACATCGCCGCCAAGCTCCGTGGCGAGCAGACACCGCGAGGCTGGGGTCTGTTCCTCGTCCGCAACATGGTCGACGACGTCCACGTCACCGCCGAGGGCGACCGACACACCGTCGAGCTCGTCATGGCACTGAAGGGGGATGACGATGAGCTTCCACGTTGACATCCAACGGGACGGAGACACGGCAGTGCTGCGCATGCGCGGTGAGTTGGACGCCGTGGCCGACGTCGCACTGCTCGGCGCCCACGACGACGCGGTCGCCGACGGACCTGGCGAGGTGCTGCTCGACTTCACCGCCGTGGACTACATCAACTCCAGCGGCATCGCGCTGATCGTCACGCTGCTCACCGACGCGCGGCGCGCGCACCGCACGGTGCGGGCCACGGGGTTGTCCCCGCACTACCGTCACATCTTTGAGATCACCCGGTTGACCGACTACCTGGTGCTGGACGGCGACGGGACCGTCCGGACCGACCGAGGCGCGTTGACGGCGCGCGAGGAGGCGGCACATGGCTGAGACGATGACCACGATGAACACGCGGGCGGTGACCGATGCCATATCGGTCATCGACATCGTCGGCGACGTGGTACCGAGCACAGAGGACATGCTGCTCGAGGCGTTCGCGAAGTGTGAGCCGGCGAGCACCGTCGTCCTGAACTTCACCGACCTCGCCTACATGAACAGCGGGGGGATCGGCCTGCTCGTCACGATGCTCGTCCGTGCCCAGCGCAACGGCCAGGCACTGCGGGCGTACGGGTTGTCCGATCACTACTGTCACATCTTCCAGCTGACCAGGCTCGACGAGACGATCCGGCTGCACGACTCCGAGGTTGACGCCATCGCGGCCGTGGAGACCTGACCGGCCCGGCGCCGCCGTCGGGCGCACCGGTCGCACTGCACACATGCTCTGCCTGATCATCATGCACGGACGGCAGTTGCAGGACATGCATGACAACCCTGTGCACGGCACGTGTCCACGGATCCGATCGCGGTCGCGGCGCCTGCCGTGGCTCGCCGCGCTGCCGGTGGCGCTCGCGCTGCTGTCTGCCTGCGGTGGAGCGGCCGACAGCAGCGACGAGGCGCCTCGTCCGAGCCTGCACCCGAGGTCGCGAGCGAGCCGGCGAGCGAGCCGATGACCAGCGAACCGGCGGCGGCCGACGCCGACGCCACGATCACCGCCGTCGACTACGCCTTCGAGGTCGGTGACGTCGCTGCGGTCACTGCTCCGCGTCGCGCAGACCCGTCCACGGGTCGTGATCGACCTCCAGCGCCTCCTGCGGCGGTCGGCGGTCCTCGGGGACGTGCACCAGGTTGAGACGGATGCGGGTCCACATGCTGCTGCGTCCGCGCATGGCGTCGACCAGCACGTCGGCGGACTCGAGGTACTGCCAGACGTCGGGGTGGCGCTGCTTCCACCGCTCCAGGCCGGCCATCGCCTCGTCGGTGGTGCGCGCGCGCGCGATCTCGATCAGCGGCATCGACGACCGGCGTCGACCCGACGCGCCTCTGCTGTGGCCAGGGGCCGGCGCGGCGACCTCCCCGGTCGTGGGCACGTCCTGTTCCCGGGCGTCGAGGTCGTCGGCCAGCGTGAGCAGCTCGTCGAGACCGCCGACCGTGTCGTCCAGCGTGGCCGTCAGGTCACCGAGGGCCGCGTAGCGCGTCGGCACCGTGTGGATCGTGAACGCGGCGGGGTCGCAGTCGGCGACCTCGTCCCAGCGCAGCGGGGTCGAGACGCGGGCGTCGGGCGTCGGGCGGACGGAGTACGCCGACGCGACGGTGCGGTCACGTGCGTTCTGGTTGTAGTCGACGAATACCCCGTGGCGCTCCTCCTTCCACCAGCTGGCGGTCGCCAGATCGGGCGCTCGCCGCGCCACCTCACGCGCGAGCGCCTCGGCCGCGCGACGCACCTCGTCGAACGTCCACCGGCGTGCGATGCGGCAGACGACGTGGAAGCCGCGCGACCCGGAGGTCTTGGGCACGCCGACCAGGCCGACGTCGTCCAGGACGGTCCTGACCACGAGGGCGACCTCGCGGATCTGCGGCCACTCCACGCCCGGCACGGGGTCGAGATCGACGCGCAGCTCGTCGGGGTGGTCGAGATCGTCGGCACGCACCAGGTGGGGGTTCAGGTCGATGCACCCCAGGTTGACGGTCCACACGAGCTGCGCGGCGTCGTGCAGTACGACCTCGTCGGCGGACCGTCCCGACGGGTAGTCCAGGCGGACCGTGTCGATCCACTGAGGCCGCGTGCGCGGTGCCCGCTTCTGGAAGAAGAAGGGCTGGTCGACGCCGTTGACGAACCGCTTCAGGACGACCGGGCGGCCACGGACGCCGCGCAGCGCGCCGTCGGCCACGGCCAGGTAGTAGCGGACGACGTCGAGCTTGGTGTGGCCGGTCCGAGGGAACCACACCTTGCCGGGGTTGCTCACCCGCACCTCACGGCCGGCGGCCTCGACCATCGCGGCAGGTGCAGCCATACGCTGCAGCGTACGTCACGGGCGGTGGCGCCGCGTCGTAACAGCATCCTGTGGCGATGAGCTCGGTCACGCTCGTGTCGAGGGCCCGAAGCCTGGGCGAACACGCGGTGCTGTCAACCGTTCGCGCCGTGAGTCAGAGCGCTCGGTGCCGCCCTCGAGCACCCCAGGTGTCGCCGGTCAGGCCGAACCGGGCGAGGATCTGGACCGCCCCCCGCACCGTCCACGTGCGCCAGTCGGCATCGAGGTGGCGGCCGTACCAGGCGCGGGTGGACCCCCACACGATTTGGACCGGCTGCACGTCGCGGCGGGGTACGCGGTGGCGGTCGCACCAGCGTCGACGTCGGCACGGCGAAGCGCGCCGCGAGCTCAGCGGTGGTCGGTGCCGTGCCGCGCGCTGCGAACGTCGTCAGGATCGCGTGGTGCAGGGCGCCGGTGGAGGGCCGCATGCCTGCAGTATCGCGGTCGTTCGCCATGCCGCTGTGTGCTCGTGGTGCGTCGCACCTCCGCGCGCCACCAGCCGCGCCCAGGATCGAGCCGGTCCGGTCACGGTCCGCGACTCCGGCCGCGGCCCGCGTCAGGGCTCGACACGACGGTCGCCGCCGACGTGCACGCCCTCCGCCTCGAGCAGCGGGCGCTGCGTGGGCGCGTGCGTGCGGTACAGCCGGCCGCTGGTGGGGATGACGCGCCACCACGGCAGGTCCGGCACGCGCCGCAGGACGTTGGCGACTGCCTGCGCGGAGCCGGGGCGCCCGATCTCCATCGCGACGTCGCCGTAGGTGACGACCTCGCCGGGCTCGAGCTCGCGCACGACGTCGACGACGGCCTGCTGGAACGTCGTCAGCCCCGCCTCCGGCGGCTGCGGGTCGGCGTTCGGCGGCGGCGGAGTCGTCACCGGCCTGCGCGCCGCTCGTGCAGGGAGGCGGTCACGAACCCGGTCTTGCCGTCCGTGTAGGCCTCGCGGACGCCCTGGTGTCGGCCGGCGAGCGCCCGCTTGTGCTCCTCGTACCGCCGGCGCAGGTCCGCGTCGTCGCGCAGCAGGTCGCGGAACGCCACGTGCTCGCGCCACCACGTGCCGCCATGCACCACCACGTGGGCGTGGGCCAGCCGTCGGCCGTCGGCGCGGCGCAGCGCGAACACGTGCAGATCGGTGTTGTCGCTGTCAGGATCGTCGCGGTGGGCGTAGCCGGCGGCGCGCAGCCGCTCGGCGGCCGGACGGGTCGCGGCGGGGTCGGCCACGCCGACCATCAGGTCGACCACCGGCTTCGCGGCCAGCCCCGGGACCGCCGTGCTGCCGATGTGCGCAATCGCCACTGCAACGTCGCCGAGCACGTCCGCGATGGCAGCGCGCTCGCGCTCGTAGCGCTGCGCCCACGTGGGGTGTGTCGCACCAGGTCGACCGGATCCTGCCACGACCGTCGCCTCGGCGTCGGCGATGTGTGCACACAGTACCGCCCTGAACGGACGCCCGTCAGGTGCGCGGCGTGCCCGGCGGCGTGCTGAACGTGGTGGCGACCGCCGGTGACCCGCGCGACGTCCTCGCCGATGCGGTGCATCGCGGCGGGGCTGCGCGCACCGGTCACGACCAGGACCGGCACCGTCACGCCCGCCAGACCCGCCGGCGACAGCGGGGTCCGCCACACGCGCAACTCGCCGGCGCGACGTGGATGCCGGGGGTCGTCCGCGGCGACGGGCACCTGGATGCGTCCCAGGGCACGCCGGTCCATGTACGCGAAGAGGTCCCGTGCGGCCGCCGGCCCGTCGCCCTCGACCGCGCGGTCGTACAGGGCGGCCAGGCGCGCGCGCACGTCGAGCGCGTCAGGATCGCGACCGCACAGCGTCACCGTCCGCGCCTCGACGACGGTGAGGCTGGCGAAGAGGCGGCGCTCGAGCTGAAGCGCGGTCAACGCGACCAGCTTGCCGAACGAGAAGCCGAGCACGTGGGCGTGCCCCCCGGCGTGGGCGTCGATGAATGCTCGAGGTCGCGTGCGTGGGCGGCCAGCGTCCCACCGGCACCGCGGGAGAGCTCGAACCCACGGCGGTCGGGCACAAGGACACGGAACCGCTGTGCCCAGTCGGCCAGCACCGGTCCGAAGGCCGGCCGCCCGGACAGCAGGCCGCCGTGCACCGCCACCAGGGTCGGCCCGTCACCGGCGGCGACGTGACCGAGCCGGACCGGTTGCATCGTGCTCCCTCCGGGTGCGCAGGTCGCCGCGCATCCGTCGTGACGAATGGACATGGTGCCGACGGCGGCCGATACTACGGTGCAGCCATGACCGCGGTGACTGATCAGCGCGTCGACGATCTGCGTCGCCGCCATGCTGTCGTGCTCCACGCCGACGTCGCCGACTACAGCCGGCTGATGGCCGACGACCCGTCGGCCACCGTCGCGACGATGCGGACGTACCACGAGCTCGTGACCCACGCGGTGACCGAGGTCGACGGCACGCTCGTCAACTTCGTCGGCGACAGCTTCCTGGCCGTCTTCGACGACGCCGCGTCGGGCATGCGCGCCGCGATCCGCATCTGCTCCGCGGTCCGTGAGCGCAACGTGGACCTTCCACGTGCTCGTCGCGCCTGGTTCCGGCTGGGGCTGGACGCTGGCGACATCGTGACCGCGGCCGACGGCCGGCACTTCGGCGACGCCCTGAACATCGCGGCACGCATCCAGGCGATCGCCGAGGTGGGCGGCATCAACGTGACCGAGACCGTGTACCGGGCGCTCGACGAGCCGGCGCTGCGCCTCGTGCCCCTCGGTCTGCGGCGGCTGAAGAACATCCCCGAGCCGGTGCGGGTCTACCGCCTCGCCGGCGTCGGGCGACCGGACGGCCGGCTGCCCGTGCCGGGGACGGTCGAGCCGGTCATCGCCGTGCTGGGCACCTCGCATGGCGATGACCCTGCCGACCGCCGGGTGGCCGATGCCCTGCGCGCCGAGCTCGTTGCCGCGCTCGGCGCCGTTCCGGGACTGGGGGTCGTGGACGGAGGCGACAACCCGTCCGGCCATGACGGCCCCGGAGCCAGCTACTTCCTCGACACGGTGACGGTGCGGTCGGGGGAACGGGTGCGGTTCTACGCGAAGCTCGTCGAGCTCGAGACGTTCAACCTCGTATGGAGCGGTCGATGGCAGGGCACGACCGACGACCTGTTCACGCTGCAGGACACCGTCGCGGCCGAGACCGTCCGCGCCATGGAGGTCGAGCTGGTCGTGGGCCAGCCCGCGATGATCTACCGCACGGAGCTCGACGCCGGGGAGCGGGCGGCGGTCTACACGGGCTGGTACCACCTGGACCAGGGCACCCGGGACGGGTGGCTGCGGGCCGTCGAACTGTTCGAGTCGGTGACGCGGTCGCGTCCCGACTCGGTCAGCGGGCACGGGCTCACCGCGTTCGCGCGCTGGTGGGGCGCAGCGGAGGGGCTGTCGGACACGCCGGCCGAGGACCTCCGGACGGCGGCGCGACACGCCACCAGGGGCGTCGAGCTGGGCGACCCGTCGGGACTCAGCCACCTGGTGCTGGCCGCGCTGCGGCTGCACGAGGGTGGCGACCTGCAGAACGCGCTGGCGGATGCCGAGCAGTCCCTGGCGCAGCGGCCGACCTGCGACGTGACGTTGGCCGTGCTCGGCAGCGTGCGGCGCTATCTGGGAGACTGGCGGGCCGCGGTCGAGGCGTGCGAGCGCGCGCAGGCGCTGAGCCCCGTCCGCCGGCCGTGGTTCGCAACAGTGCAGGCGAGCGCGTGGTACGTGGGTGAGCGCTACCACGACGCCATCCAGGCCGCGGAGTGGATCGTCGACCGCCAGCCCGACAACCTCGAGGCCCTCCTCGTGCTCGCCGCGTCGCAGCAGGCACTGGGGCTGAACCGCCGGGCCCGTGCGACCGTCGGGATGCTGCTCGACCGCCACCCCCACGTCCGGCGTGACGATCTGCCCCAACGCCACCCGTTCCGCGACGCCGACATCATCGCGCGGTGGTCGGCGCACCTGGCGGCCGCCGGGGTCCCCTGAAACGGCGGGTGTCCCCCCGATGGCGGTCCCCGCGCCGTCGGGGACGCCGCGGGTCACGCATTGCGTGACCTGGCGCTCGATCCTTCGTGCCGTGTGAGGTTACGCTACGGGCCATGCGCCTGTTGGAGCGGGACGATCAGACGCGGGTGCTCGACGCGGCCCTCGAGCGCGCGTCGGATCGGCGTGGGCGGGTCACTCTGGTGCACGGGCCCGCCGGCATCGGCAAGTCCAGCCTGGTGCGCGCGTTCGCTGCCTCCGCCGAGGCCGCCGGCGCGGTCGTGCGGGTCGGCGTCTGTGACGACCTGCTGACGACCCGTGCGTTCGCGCCCTTCCGCGACATCGCGCGTGGGCAGAGCAAGCTGGGCCGGGCGCTGGACTCGGGCGCGGACGCCGCCGAGGTGCTCGATGCGATCCTGGAGGAGCTCGACGACCCGCTGCACCCCGTCGTCGTCGTCATCGAGGACCTCCAGTGGGCCGACGACGCGACGCTGGACGCGCTGGTCGTGGTCGCGCGCCGCATCGAGCGCCTGCCGGCGTTGCTCGTGGCGACCTACCGCGACACCGAGATCGAACGCACCCACCCGCTGCGGCGCGTGCTCGGCGCACTCGGCGCGGCCGGCGTGGAGCACATCGCCCTGGGTCCGCTGTCCAAGGCGGCCGTGGCAGAGCTGGTTGGCGACGCCGAGCGGGCCGCCGAGATCCACCGCGTCACCGGCGGCAACCCCTTCTACGTGCTCGAGCTTGCGGCCGCGACGCCGGGCACGGTGCCCACAACCGTGCGCGACGCCGTCCTGACCCGCGTGCTCGCCCTGCCTCGCCCCACCCAGGAGGCGCTCGAGGTCCTGGCGGTCATCCCCACACGTGCCGAGCGCTGGCTGGTCGAGGCGGTGCACCCCGGCGGCGGCAGCGCGCTCGACGCCGCCGAGCGCGCGGGCCTGGTCACCGGCGATGCGGACACGGTGGCCTTCCGCCACGAGATCGCCCGTCGCGCCGTCGAGTCGGACCTGCCGACCGGGACCCGGGTCGCACGAAACGCCGCGGTCGCCGCCGCGCTGATCGCCCACGACGCCGACGCGACCCGCATCCTGCACCACGCCATCGAGGCGGGTGACGCCGACGCGGTGCTGCGCCACGGGCCCGACGCGGCACGTGAGGCGTCGCGGCTGGGCAGCCACCGGGAGGCGTTGCAGGCGTATCGCCAGGTCCACCGGTTCATCGACCGCCTGGCGCCCGACCAGCGGGTGGGCCTGGCGGTCGCCTACGCCTACGAGCTGCAGCTGGGCAACCGGCACGGCGAGGCCGCAGCGGTCGCACGCGAGGCCGTGGAGGAGCTCGAACGGGTCGGCGACACCGAGGACCTCGCCGACGCCCTGCTGGTGCTGTCCAGGGCCGTGTACTGGCACCGGGGTGCGGGCGACGCCCTGCCCCATGTCGAGCGGGCCATTGCGCTGCTCGACGGCGCCGACTCCTCCCCGGTGCTCGCGATGGCCTACGCCCACATGTCGCGCCTCCACCTGCTCGCGAACCGCAACGCCGATGCCGCCGAGTGGTCGGCGCGGGCGCTGGAGGTCGCCGCGCGGTCGGGGCACCTGCCGGCCGAGGCGGGTGCGCGCATCACCCACGGTGCGGCGACACTGAACCTCGGTGACGACACCGGCCTCGACGAGGTCACCCAGGGTCTCGAGCTCGCGCGCACCCACGGGTTCCACGAGTCGGTCATCCGGGGCTACTTCCAGATCGCCGTCGAGCACATGCGACGGGGCGAGCTGGACCGGGCCGAGACCACGGTGCACGAGGGCCGGGCCTACGCGGCCGACCACCAGGTCACATACGGCGCGTTCCGGCTCGACGGCCTGCTCGGCTGCCTGGCGTTGAACCGCGGGACGGCGGACGACGCGCAGCGCATCCTGACCCAGACGATCGCCTCCGAGGTCGAGCCGGCAATCGCGGGCGTGCAGCCACGCGCCTGGCTGGCCCAGGCACTGGCCCGGCTCGGCGACCCGGAGGCCTCGACCGTGGCGGCGGAGGCGTGGTCGTTGGCGTCCACGTCCGACGAGGCGCCACTGCTGGGCGCGGCGGCGGCGTCCCTGCTCGAAGCCGCATGGCTGTCGGGGGCGACGGAGGGCGTCGACGAGATGGCGGCGCAGGCCCTGGTGGCGGCGGACGCGACGGGCCATCCCTGGTACGCCGGCGACCTCCGGGTGGGGCTGCGCCGCGCAGGGCTGGCCGCCCCACCACCCGTCGACCCCTCGGTGCTGCTCGACGCCCACGCTGCGTCGCTGCGTGGTGACCACCTCGCCGCGGCGGAGGCGTGGGAGGCGGCCGGCTACCGCTACGAGCAGGCCGTGGAGCTTGCCCACGCCGAGGACCGCGACAGCATGCTCGACGGCCTGCGCATGCTCGACGACCTCGGTGCGGTCGGCACGGCCAACCGGGTGCGGGCGACGCTGCGCGCCCGCGGCGTGACGTCGGTCCCGCGCGGGCCGACGCGCGGGACGCGTCGCAACCCGGCCGGCCTGACCAACCGCCAGGTCGACGTGCTGGTCCTGCTCACCGAGGGTCTGACGAACGCCGAGATCGCAGACCGGCTCGTGGTGTCGGTGAGGACCGTGGACCACCACGTGTCCGCGATCCTAGACAAGCTCGACGTGTCGACCCGGCAGGAGGCCGCCGCGCTCGCGACCGAGCTGGGGATCACCGGCTGAGCATCGCCGGCGCACTGACGGCGACGTCGGCGGCCACCGGGCCGGGGATCATCGACAGCGCCGCGCGGAACGTCTCCGTCGAGGTCCAGGCGCGGTAGACCTGCTCACCCATGGCGGCGATCAGGTCTGCCGTCTGGCTGGCCTGGGCCCGCAGCGCGACCAGCTTGCGGTCGGCCAGCGCGCCGTCGAGCACGACCTCCAGCGCGATCTGGTCAGGTGAGGTGCGCATCGGCAGGTCAGGGTCCATGTAGATGTCGAAGCGGTCGTGCAGGTGCTGCCAGCGCTCGACGAACGATGTGGTCGTCGTGGCGTACAGCAGCCGCGCGTCCGGGGCGACGAGCTCGCGCGCGACGGTCGTCCAGGTCGACACACGGCGGTGGTCGGCGTGGCCGGTCAGCCCGTCGGGTCCGAACGTGACGATGGTGTCGGGACGGACCGCCGTCATGATCTCGGCGACGCGTCCGATGGCCTCGTCGAGGTCCTGGTGGGGCAGCGTGCCGTCGACGTAGCCGAGGAAGTGGTGCTCGGTGACGCCCAGGGCCGAGAGCGACGCGCTGAGCTCGGCCTCGCGCACCCGAGCGAGGCGCCGGGGTGGCCACACGTCGGGATCGGAGGTACCCGCCTCGCCCCGGGTCGCGGTGGCGACCACGACGTGCTGGCCGGCCTGCCGCGCCAGCGCCATCAGCCCACCGGTGAGGTAGGCCTCGTCGTCGGGGTGGGCCCAGACGCCGAGTATCGTGCCAAGGTCCGTGGTGGTCAGGCGGGTCATCGGAGCTCCGATCGTGCGCCGCGCGGTGACCACGGTCCCGCCGGGTCAGCGGCGGGACCGTGGTTGGGGCTCACGCGACAGTGACGTCGACGGGCACGCCGTTGGTGATCACGTCGAACACGGCCGAGCGACGACGCGACTGCTCCACGATCTCGTGCAGCGTCTCGTCATCCGCGTCGCCCTTGATGCTGAAGCTGACGCGGATGTTGCTGTAGCCGTTGCGCACCTCGTCGGACAGCCCGAGGATGCCCTGCAGGTCGACGTCACCGGTGACGGTCGAGGTGACCTCGGTCAGGTTGACCTTGCGGGCGGCGGCGATGTTGGCGATGCCGTGGGTCAGGCAGGCGGCCAGCGCGTGCAGCAGGTACTCGGCGCCGGTGGGACCGTGGTCCCCACCGACCAGGACCGGCGGGTGGTCGGCGTCGGCGGTGTACGCCTCCTTGTGCTCGTGCTCAGCGCCCGCGCCGTAGAAGTCGGCGAAGGTCGAGCGGTTGTGTGTGCCGTTGACCCACTGGTTGCGGACGCGGAACTGGAACTTGGCCAGCTCGGGCTGAGCGTCGACGGCGTCGAGGGTGGCGAACAGGGTCGCAGTGTCGACGCCGTTGCGGACAGCGTCGGTGCCGATGGTGTCGGTCATTTGGTCTTCCTCCTACAGGAAGGGTTCGATCAACTGGCGTCATGCTGACCGGCCGCGATGCGTTTCCCATCGGTGGGTGTTGCCCATCTCGGACCGTTTGACCACCTAGCCGCAACGCCCCGAGCCGCCACCCCACGAAGCACAACCACTCCCGGAACCGCAGCCACCTCGCGTCGCGGCGCGAGCGCGAGGTGGTGCGCGGGGTCAAGGGGTGGTTGTCGGAGTGCGTGGTCGGTCGTACGGACCGCAACCACCGCGCAAAGTGGGTCAGGCGCGCACTGCGGCGGCGACGGTACGCCGCGCTATCACACCGGCGAGGTGCTCCGCGTCGGCGCCCACACCGTGGATCGTGTCCGACCCCCGGCGGTACATCCAGCGCAGGCCCAGGAAGAACAGGCCGTCCGCGGTCGTCACCCCGCGTCGCTGCAGCGGTTCGCCGGTCGCGTCGAACACGTCCGCGTCGATCCAGCTGAAGTCACGCCGGTAGCCGGTCGCCCACAGCACGGAATGGATGCCGGCGTCGTCGAGCTGCAGCCGGCGCGGTGCCTGTCGCACCCACGCGCCCGGCGGCGGCGGTTCGTCGTCAGGCGCAGCGGCGGGCACGCCGCTGCGCGCCACGAAGTCGTCGACGCTGTTGCGGAACTCCTGCCGGTGACGGTCGGCGGCTGCGACCGTGGCAGCCAGATCGTCGCCGAACCACACGGTCGCGCCCTGGACGCCGGCGAGGCGACCGGTCGGGGTCACCCCGCGGGCGACCAGGCGCCGGAGATCCATGTCGTGGCGGCCGCCAGCCAGCACGAAGGCGGGCGTGGATCGCACGGCCTGGGGGTCGGCGAGGCTGTCGATCGTGCGGTCGAACGCACTCATCCGGTGCATCCACCAGTGGGCGTCGCGGCCGCGGTAGCGGCGTGGCAGGGTACGGTGCCGACCGGCGGCCAGCACGACCCGGCGACCCGCCAGGGCGAGCTCCTCGGCGATCTGCTGACCCGACGGCCCGGCACCCACGACGAGCACGCCGCCGTCGGGCAGCTGCTGCGGGTTGCGGTAGTGGCTGGTGTGCAGCTGGACGATGTCGGCCGGCAGGCGGACGGCGGGCTCCATCGGGATGCGAGGCAGCGCGTGGTGGCCGGTCGCGACGACCACGTTGTCGGCGATGAACGACCCGTGGTCGGAGATCACGCACCAGGCGCCTCCCGCGGGACGGATCCTGTGCACCGCGACCCCGGTGTGCACCGGCGCGTCGAAGGACCGCGCGTAGCGCTCGAAGAGGTCGACGACCTCGGCTCTGTCCATGAACCCGTCGGGGTCGTCCCCCCGGTAGTCCAGGCCCGGCAGGCCCGTCTGCCAGTTCGGCGTGAGCAGCTTGAACGAGTCCCAGCGCTCGCTGCGCCAGCGCTCGCCGACGCGGCCGCGGTCGAGGAGCAGGTGCGGTCGTCCGTGCGCCGTCAGGTGGTGACTCAGCGTGAGGCCTGCCTGCCCGGCACCGACGATGAGGGTCTCGACACGCGTTCCCATTACGCTGTGCTCCTGCGATCGATCCGGTTAAGTGTCCGTGATCGCACGGTAGGCCCGGGCGTGGCGCCAGCCCTCGGCACCCATTGCCCATGTCGGTGCCCGCCCTGCCTACGCCGCGCGGTCCTGCGGCAGGGTTCGGTTGCCGGCCCGCGTCGGGCGCGTCAGTCGTCGGACAACGCCGCGGCCAGCCCCATGTCCGCCAGCGTCCGCTGTGCCACCGCCATCGCGGCGTTCGCGGCCGGCACCCCTGCGTACACCGCGGTGTGCAGCAGCACCTCAGCGATGTCATCGGCGTCGAGCCCGTTGCGGACCGCGGCGCGCACGTGCAGCGCCAGTTCGGCCTCGTGGCCCAACGCGGCCAGGAGCGCCAGGGTCAGGCAGCTGCGGGTGCGGCGGTCGAGGCCTTCACGGGTCCACACATCGCCCCAGGCGTTGCGCGTGATGTACTCCTGGAACGGCCGTGTCATCCGGGTCGCGCGCGCGGTCGCCTGCGCGACGTACTCGTCGCCGAGCACCTCGCGACGCACCTGCATCCCGGCGTCGTACCGTTCGTCCGTCATTGCTGTCCCTCCGAATCGAGGTGGGCGAGGATGTGCCCTGAGACGGCGTCGGGCTGCTCGACGTTGGCGAGGTGCGCGGCGGGGCCGACCATGACGATCCGTGCCCCGGCCACGCCTGCGGCGATGACCTCCGCGTGCTCCCGCGGCGTCGCGGGGTCCTCGTCGCCGACGATCAGCAGGGTCGGCGTCGTGATCGATGCCAGGTCGTCGCGTAGGTCCATGGTCGCGATCGCCTCGCAGCAGCCTGCGTAGCCCTCATCAGACGTCCCGCGGACCATCGCGAGCAGGCGCTCGACCAGGGCGGGGTCAGCCGTGGCGAGGCCGTCGGTCAGCCACCGGCCGACCACGGCGTCGGCGACGGCGCGGACGCCGTCGTCGCGGACGGTCGCGGCACGGTCGTGCCACCGCCGGGCGGGCGGCAGGTGAGCGGATGTGCAACACAGGACCAGCCGGTCCACGCACGCGGGTACGGTCGCCGCCAGCTGCATCGCGATCATGCCGCCCAGTGACAGGCCGACGTGGTGCGCCCGCCCGACGCCGAGGCGGTCGAGGAGCGCCGTGACGTCCTCCGCCAGGTCCGCCATGGTGTAGGGACCGATCGGCGCAGGCGACCGACCGTGGCCTCGCAGGTCGTAGCGCACGACGCGTTGGCGCCCGGCCAGCGGTACCACCTGGGGTTCCCACATGTCGAGGCTGCTGCCCAGCGAGTCGTGGAGGACGACCACCGGTGCGTCGACAGGGCCGGTGACGACGTGGTGCACCTCGACGGCGGTCACCGGGTCGCCGCAGTGGCGTCGTGACGGGCCAGCGCGCGGTCCACCAGCACCGTCGCGTTGCCGGTCGCACCGGTGGGATCCAGCAGCCGGCGGAGCTCGTCAGGCGGACAGACGTCCGTGATCACGCGGTCTCGACTCAGTTGGCTGAGCAGGTCGGAGCCTTCGGCCTCTGCGCGGTCGGCGGCAGCCGCCACCAGGTCGTGTGCCGCGAGCCGCCCGAGCGCGTCGGTCAATGCGGCAGTCACGCGCTCGGCCTGGAGCAGCCCCCCGGTCAGCTCCAGGTTCGCCCGCATGCGGTCCGAATGGACCCGCAGGTTGCCGACGCTGTCGCGCAGCCACGCCCCGGCCGAGCCGGTGGCGCGCAGCAGCTGCGTGCACGGACGCCACTCGGCGTGCCAGGCGCCGGCGGCTCGTTCGTGCTCCTGGCACATGGTCGTCAACAGGGTTGCGACGAGGCCGGGCACCGTCATGGCGGCCGCGAGCGCGGCCACCGCGGCGACGGGGTTGCGCTTGTGCGGCATGGTCGACGACCGCCCGCGGCCCTCGACGCCCTCGGACACCTCGCCGACCTCGGTCTGGGCGAGCAACGTGATGTCACGCGCCACCTTGGCGCAGACGCCCGCGGCGGAGCCGAGTGCACCGGCCAGCTCGGCGATCGGGGTGCGGATGGTGTGCCAGGGCATGACCGGCGCGACCAGGTCCAGCCGGCGGGCGAACGCCACGGCCACGCCGGGGCCGGCCTCGCCGAGTGAGGCCAGCGTGCCGGCCGCGCCACCCAGCTGGGCCGGCAGACCCCTGCGGACGGCGCGCAGCTGCGCGAGGGCCGCATCCAGACCGGTCATCCAGCCTGCCGCGCGGCAGCCGAAGGTGGTCGGCACGGCCTGCTGCAGCAGCGTGCGGCCGACCATCGGCAGGTCACGGTGGATGCGGCCGAGCTCCGCTGCGGCGTCGGCCGTCGCCGTGAGGTCGTCGATGATGACGTCGAGCGCCTGGCGTGCCACGAGCATCGTCGCGGTGTCGAGCACGTCCTGGCTCGTCGCGCCCCGGTGCACGTGCGCGGCCGCGCCACCGTCCACGGCGGCCGTCAGCGCGCGCACGAGCGGGACGACGGGGTTGCCGGCGGCCGTGGCGGCGGCGCCGATCTCTACGGCGTCGAACGCCCTGGCGTCGCAGGCGGCTGCGATGTTGTCCGCGTCCTCGTGGGCGATCACTCCGCGGTCGGCAGCGGCGGTGGCCAGCGCCGCCTCGACGTCGAGCATCGCCTGAAGCCACGCGCGGTCGCCCGTGACCGCGCGCACACGGCCGCGCGCCAGCACGAGATCGAACAGTGCGTCGGTGTCAGGCGTCGAAGAAGACGGTGGCACGATCGCCCTGCAGGTGGATGTCCAGGTCGTAGCCGCCGTCGACGGATGACGCGAGCAGCGTGGAGCGGCGCGCCTCGGGCAGGTCGCTCAGCACAGGGTCCGCGGCGTTGGCATCGACCTCGTCCGCGAAGTAGATGCGGGTGAACAGCTGGCGCAGCAGGCCACGGGCGTGGATCGTGCAGTCGAGGTGCGGTGCCTGCGTCGTGCCCGCCGGGCCGGGCACCGGTCCCGGTCTGACGGTGACGATCCGCCACCGGCCGTCGGCGTCGGTGGCGCACCGCGCCCAGCCGCGGAAGTCGCCGTTCGCCGCCCCTCGCGGGTCCTCGGCGCTGGCGAACCGGCCATCGGCATCGGCCTGCCATGTCTCGACGAGGGCGTCAGTGACCGCCTCACCCGCGCCATCGGTGATGCGGCCGGTCAGCACGATCGCCGCGGCGTGGTCCTCGGCGACCGCGGTCGCGCCGTCGGGCCACAGCAGCCCGATGTGCAGGAACGGGCCGGCTGTCTGGGCCGGAGTGATCTGGCGGCCCATCAGTGCTCGTCCTCGTCGTCGGGGTCCTCGAACACCCCTGCATCGCGGCCCCGGAGCACGATGTCGAAGTTGAATGCCAGCGCCCACTCGGGGACGGTCTCGTCCAGGTCGAACGAGGAGATCATCGCCTGCCGTGCCCGCTCGTCGCGCACCGCGTTGAAGATCGGGTCCTGCCAGAAGAGCGGGTCGCCGGGGAAGTACATCTGGGTGATCAGCCGCTGCACGAACGCGCGACCGAAGACCGAGAAGTGGATGTGGGCCGGCCGCCACGCGTTGTGGTGGTTGCGCCACGGGTACGCGCCGGGGCGGATGGTGGTGAACCGGTAGCGTCCCGCGCTGTCGGTGAGGCACCGGCCGGCCCCGGTGAAGTTGGGATCCAGCGGTGCGTCGTGGCGGTCGCCCTCGTGAGCGTAGCGGCCGGCGGCGTTGGCCTGCCAGATCTCCACGAGCGTGTCGGGCACGCCGCGACCGTCGCTGTCGACCACGCGCCCGTGGACGATGATCCGTTCACCGAGCGGCTCGGCGTCGTGGCGGCGCGTCAGGTCCGCGTCGTCCGCCGTCACGCGGTCCTCACCGAACGCGGGGCCGGTCACCTCCGTCAGCGTGTGGGGCAGGATGACCAGCGGTCGGTCGGGCGCGCGGTGCTTCGTTGAACCGTACTCCGGCGTCGCGAGCGCCGGATCGCCGGCCTCGCGCCGGTAGCCGGGCACGATGAGGGTGTCGGTCATGTCGGCCACGATGGGGTGCATCCTCTGGGTGTCGGGTGTGGTGGGAGGCGGCCACGCCCCCACGCATCGTACCGTGGTGGTGATCGAGGACTCCCGCGTGTGCCGGTCGGCACGCCCTACGGCCAGACCCGGGAAGCGCGCGTGCCCGACCGCGGCTGCAGCTCCCTCGAGCTCGCCCGGCGCGACGACCTCACGGGCCACCACGTGGGACGGGTGCCGGGCGGGTGCGGCGGCACGGAACGCGTGGACGGGGCGCCACTCGCCGGCTGACGTGTCACGACGCGTCCCGGTCACCGCCCGCCACGTGCGCCCATCGGACGGACGGGTCGGGACGTTCGAGGCGTCCAGATCCGGGTCTAGCCTGGCGCCCATGGCTGCATCGCCCGACAACATCCTGATCCTCGGTCTGGCCAAGACCGGCAGCACCGGCCTGTACAACAACGTCAAGGCGGCGCTGGCGGCCGCGGGGCACGACTACTACTGCCTGTTCGAGCCGACTCGGCCCGACCAGCTGGACAGCATTCACCGTTACGCGCCGACGCTGCCGCTGCTGACGAAGGTCATGATCGCGCGGGAGCCGCACCTGCGCCTGCGCTACGACCTGTTCCCGCGCCGGATGACCCTGCTGCGCGACCCCCGCGACATGATCGTGAGCTTCCTGTTGGTCCGGCCCTTCATCCGCGCGGACGTACCGTGGGAGCAGGTCGAGCCGTTCGTCGAGGCGATCCGTGCCAAGGAGCGCGATCCCGCCTCGTCCTCGGTGCAGGACCTGCACCGCCTCGCCGACGACCTGGGGCTCGCTTCGTACCGGCTCGAGCGCGTCGTGGAGTTCATGGAGTGGCAGGAGTCGCCTGATCGACCGCCGCGACGTGTTCACGGTGCGCTACGAGGACTTCATCGCCGGACGCCTGGGCGCGCTGAACGCGTACCTGGGCTGGACGTCGACAAGAGCGCGGCTGCGTCACCCTGGCTCGCGCACATCCTGCGGTCGGGCGAGTCCGGCGACTGGCGGCACTGGTTCACCGAGGAGGACGTGACGGCCTACCGCCCCTACGTCACCGACTACATGAAGCGCTTCGAGTACCCGGACGACTGGGTGCTCGCCGACGATCCCGTCATCAGCTCGGAGACGGCGTCGGGTTACATCGAGGGCAAGTACCGCAGCCGACGACGGCAGCAGGCGCAGCGCCGCAACGGGCTGACCCTCGACGCCGGTGCGCCGGCGCAGCGCGACCACATGGAGCACCTGGCCGAGGACGGCCACTCGCAGGCGATGTACCGCCTGGCGAAGGCGGCGGTGGGTGGCACCGACGAGCCCGACCGCGCGTTCCGGCTGGCCCACAGGGCGGCGGTCCAGGGCCACCGGCCGGCCATGCGCCTGCTGGCCGACCTGTACCGGCGTGGCCACGGCGTCGAGGCCGACGAACGCCAGGCCGAGTTCTGGGCGTCCGTGGGCAACGGCCACGAGCGTCCACGCGGTGGGCTGCGCCGCCTCCTGGGCCGCCGCTGACGGCCGCGCGGCCCTCCGACGTCGGGCGGGCCGCGTGACCCGGGTCAGGTGCCGTCGTCGTCGACCAGGATGTCCTGCACGCCCCGGACGCAGGTGCCGCCGGCGCGCTTGGCCCGGTACAGACCGTCGTCGGCCTCGCGGTACAGCGCGACGCCGCTGCGGGCGCCCACGCGACACCCACGCTGACGGCGACCTCGAGGCCACGGAGACCGTGGCCCAGGTGGGATCCTGACACCGAGGATCCACACGCCGGTCGTTCGCGGCCGTCCCCGTCACGAGCTCCAGTCGTGGGTCCGCAGGTCACGGAGAGATCGGTGGCGTAGGCCGCCGGCGGGGTGCCGAACGGATGAGCGAGTCCGGCGTCACGAGCGGGGGTTCGAGCTCACGCCCCTCGAACGGCCTGCCGTCCGGGCCGGGGAGCGCCTCGACCTCCAGCTGCGCGGCCGGCGCAGCGCCGGGCCGGGCGATGCCGCCGGTGCGGACGACGCGGTGTCCGGCGCGATGGCGACGGTGCTCTCGGTACCCCTAGCTCGGCCGTGCACATCCGGCCAGCAGCGCGCACAGCACGACGCCGCAGACAAGGGCGGGTCGTGGAAGTCGCATCGCAGTCGTCCACCGGAGGCCGGTGTCGGTCGGCGGCGGCCGTCCGGCGATGACGCGGGCGTCGCCGGTCACGTGGGAGGAGTAGGGCCGCCGTGCCGCCGTCCACGGGGTCGTGGCCGCCCGGCGGCTGGTTGAATGGTCGTGTGGCTGACCGCCGCTTCACTGACGACGTCGAGGCCGTGCTGCGCGCGCTGCGGCCCGGCCAGATCGTGACCTACGGCGAGGTCGCGGCGGAGGCCGGACATCCCGGTGCGGCACGGGCGGTCGGGACGGTGCTGCGCACGAGCAGCGGCCTGCCGTGGTGGCGGGTCGTCGCAGCCAGCGGGCGCGTCAACCCGCACGCAGCCGTCGAGGCGACCTGGCTGCTGCGTGCCGAGGGCGTGGAGGTACGTGACGGTCGTGTGGTCCGGCGGCACTGACCCCGCCACCGTGCCGTCTACCAGGCGTAAGCCTCCGGCGCAGGCCCGCCGGGACCGGGGAAGATGTCGTCCAGCCGTTCCAGCGCCTGGTCGTCGAGCTCGACCGCCAGCGCGTCGAGGGCCGATGCGAACTGGTCCATCGTGCGCGGACCGACGATCGGGGCGGTGACGGCGGACTGGTGGCACAGCCACGCGAGTCCGACCTGCGCCGGGGCGTGCCCGAGCTCGTCGCAGAGGTCCTCGTACCGCTCGATCTGGTCGCGGTGGCGTTCGAGCAGCGAGCGCGTGCGCTCCGTCGCGGACCGTCCCTCGCGCTCCTTGCGCAGGATGCCCGCGAGCAGGCCCTGGGCGAGCGGGCTCCACGGGATGACACCGACGCCGTAGGCCTCGCACGCCGGCAGCACCTCCAGCTCCACCGTGCGCTCGAGCAGGTTGTACAGCGACTGCTCGCTGACCAGGCCGTTGAAGTGGCGTCGCCCGGCCGCCTCCTGGCCCTGCACGATGTGCCAGGCCGCATGGTTCGACGAGCCGACGTAGAGTACCTTGCCCTGCGCGACGAGCGTCTCCATCGCCTCCCAGATCTCGTCCCAGGGTGTGTTCCGATCGACGTGGTGCATCTGGTACAGGTCGACCCAGTCGGTCTGGAGGCGCCGCAGGGAGCCCTCGCAGGCCCGAATGATGTTGCGCTTGCTCAGGAACGTGTCGTTCGGCCAGTCCGACATCGACCCGTACAGCTTGGTGGCCAGGACCGTCCGCTCGCGGCGCCCGTCGCCCTTGGCGAACCAGCGTCCGATGATCTGCTCGGTCCACCCCTCGCCCTTGCGCCACCCGTACACGTTGGCGGTGTCGAAGAAGTTGACCCCGTGCTCGTGCGCGGCGTCCATGATCGCGTGGGCGGCGTGCTCGTCGGTGTGGGGGCCGAAGTTCATCGTGCCGAGACACAGGCGGCTGACCGACAGCCCGCTGCGTCCGAGGTGGGTGTCATCCACGCTGCCGTCCTCCGTCTCAGGTGCGGGGCCGATGGTACCGACGACCCCGGCCGCACCACGGCGATGCTGCGGCGCGGACTGCTCGACCGGGTCGGCGTGTCCAATCGCCCGTTCTGCTGGCTGGACGTTGACGCAATCGACCTCGCCGGCGCCCGCGCCAGCTACGAGGTCGCGTCGTCGACGGGGGCCTGGACCTGGTCGTCCTGGGCCTCGGCGTCCACGGCCCCGTCGGCCTGGACGAGCCCGGATCGGGGCCGGACACGATGACGCGCGTCGTGACGCTGACCGAGGTGTCGCGGCGCGCGTCGCTGCAGTACGGGGTGGCGGCGCCGATATCGGGGATCACGGGCGTGCGGACGCTGCTCAGATCTCGTGAGCTCTGGCTCCTCGTCACGGACCGCCACAAGCGGGCGGTGCTCGTCGGTCCGGTGACGGCCGACCTGCCCCTGTCCCTGCTCCGCACCCACGCACGCGTGACGTGCTGGGCCGATGCCGACGCGCTGCCGAGGTCGTCCGGCGCTGAGGTTTCAGGCGTTCGAGATCGCGTCGAGCAGTGCCCGCATCCACGGTCCGAGGTCGTCGGGCGTGCGCGCCGAGATCAGGTTGCCGTCGACGACCGTCTCCTCGTCGACCCAGTCGACGCCGGCGTTGACCATGTCGTCGCGGATCGCGCCGACGCTGGTCGCGCGACGTCCCTTCAGGATCCCGGCCGAGATCGGTACCCAGCCGGCGTGGCAGATGAACGCGATCGGCTTGCCGTCCTGGTCGAACGAGCGGACCAGGTCGAGCACGTGCTCGTCGCGGCGCAGCTTGTCGGGGGCGAAGCCGCCCGGCACGACCAGGGCGTCGAAGTCTTCCGCCGCCATGTCGGCGATGTCGGCGTCGGCGGCGACGGGGCCGTGCCCCTTCTTGCCGGTCACGTCGGCCCCGCCGAGGCTGGCGAGGGTCACGTCGACGTCCTCCTCGCGCAGGCGGTACAGCGGATACAGCAGCTCCATGTCCTCAAACAGGTCGGCGGCGAGGGTCAGGACCCGGGCCTCGGACAGTGCGGGCATATCGAGTGCTCCTTCGGGCTCAGTGCGACGGGGTTGAGCGTTCCCGCGCGGCACACCGATTACGCCGCCAGCGTCGCGACCGCCCGCATCAATGGGAGTCTGGGCCCTGGTGTGCCGCGCGGCGATCGGGACGGTGCTCAGCGTGCTCGTCGCTCATCGTGGCCACGTGCCTGCCGTACGCCTGCGCTGCCGGTCTGGCCGACATGCCGTGGGCGAACACGCTGAGCAGCACGGTCCAGCTCACGATTGTCACGATCTGGGACTCCACGGCGAGGTCGGCTTCCTCGACGATCAGCACTGCGAAGAGGATCGAGGCCAGCCCGCGCGGACCGAACCAGCCGACGAAGCCCAGGGTCAGGGCGCTCAGCCCGGTACCCAGAAGCGACACCGCCACCGGCACCATTCGCACGACGGTCAGACTGAGCACGGCGTACAGGACGGTCGGGACGTCACCGTCGGTCAGCGCGGGACCGGCGAGCGACGTGCCGAAGACCAGGAACGTCAGCATCGTCAGCAGCTGGCCCTCGTCCTCCGCGAAGTCGGCGGCGTGCGGGCACTGCTCACGTGCCACCTGACCGAAGGCGAGCCCGGCCACGAAGGCTGCGATGAAGCCGTTGCCACCGAACACCTCCGACAGCGCGAACGCGCAGACCGCGACCGCGAACGTCGACAGCTGGCGGAACACCCCGTCCATCCACCCGCGGCGCGCCATGCGGTCGATCACGACACCCCCGACGAACCCGACGAGCGCACCGACGAGTGTGCCGATGCCGAGCTGCATGGCGACGAACGAGACGATGCCCCGGCCGGACAGCACGCCCTCCTCACCGGCGGCCAGGCCGAGGAACAGGGTCACGAGCGGGAGCGCGATGCCGTCGTTGAGGCCGCTTTCGACCGACAGGGTCTCGCGGATGCGCACCGGCACGTCGGGGTTGGTCCCGACGGCCTGGCCGAGCGCCGCGTCGGTCGGTGCGAGCACCGCGGCCAGCAACGCCGCCTCCCACGGGAGCAGGTCGAACAGCAGCAATGCCGCCGCGGTCCCCAGCACCACGGTGCCCGGCAGGCCGACGGTCAGCAGGCGGCCCGGCAATTGCGCCTCGTGGACCAGGCGCGGCAGCCTGATCTGGATCGCATCGACGAACAGGACGAGCACCAGCGTGGCCTCCGCGAGGATGTGGACGCCCTCCTCCTCGAGACCGAGGTCGAGCACCCCGAGCCCGGCGTCGCCCAGCAGCAGACCCGCGGCGACGAACGCCATCGGCCCGGTCACCAGCGTTGACTCGAGTCGGCGCGAGACCACGCCGTACGCCACGACCAGCGCGGCGGCGATCGCGACGGACTCCATTGCGGCTCCGGGGTCGGGGTCGGTCGTGCCCCAGTCAAGCAGCGCCGTGCCGCCGGTGGCGGCATCCGCGGCCTCAGCCCCTCGTGGTCGGCGGCGTCCAGGTCACGCCGGTGGCCGCGGCGATGGCGGTCATCATCCGGTCGATGTCGACGTCGACGGCGCCCGTGGTCGTCAGCACCTCACCCCACCGCAGAAGGATGCGCGGGCGGTGCCATGGTCGCCAGCTCGCCAGCTGCGGTCCCGGGTGCGGCTCATGGATCACGCCGAGCACCTGGATGGGCACGCCGGCGGCGTGGGCGATCCGCACGGCGCCGGTCCTCGGGTAGCGCAACATGAGCTCTGGTTGCCAGCCACCCTCCGGTGCGATCCACACGCGGCCACCGCGCCTGACGTGCGCGAGCGCGTCGGCGAACGCGCCGCGGTGGGGGCGCACCGGCGTGCCCGTCGTGGTGACGACGCAGTCCGCGATCCACATCCCGCCCCGCAGAAGCGGGACCCGGTGCCACCGGGCGATCGGCCGCAGGCTGGGATCGGCGAGCAGCACGACCAGTCCGTCGATCACGTGGGGGTGGTTGGACACCACGACTGCGGGGCCCTCGAAGCGAGGGCCCTCGACGCGGATGTGCAGTCCGCTGCGCAGCGACAACCAGAACAGCAGGCGCAGCGGGGTGCGCACGATCCGCGCCAGGGGCCCGCCTCCCGGCTGGTCCAGGAGCACGTCACGGAGACCGGCGATCCGGGACGGTCCGGGCACGCCGCCGTGCTCGGCCCTGCCGCTCATGCACCTCCGTCCGATCACTGGCCCGCGGGCCAGCGTACGCGGACCTGGTAGCGGTCCTCGTCCGTCCCATCCCGCACGGCGATTTCCGCGATCCGGCGTGATGCCGTTGGATTCGACCGTTCCTTCTGCACGCACGCGGCAGGGCCTGTCGCCCTGTGTGCGTGCGCGTCGCACGCATCTGAGGTGACAGCATGGAGCGCATCACGGTCTGGTTGGCCCGGATCGGATTCCTGATCATCGCGGCCTGCACACCGGCCTGTCGTTCGATGCGATCCGCGACGTGGCCCAGAACACGGGCGCGGTCGATCCCTCGCTCGCCTGGATCGTGCCGCTCGCCGTCGACGGGATGATCGTCACCGCGACGGCGGTCCTGTGGACCGAGTCGCTGTCGGGCCGCGGCTGGCACATGTTCCCGCTCCTGGCCATCATCGGCCCGGCCGCGCTGTCGATGTGGGCCAACGTGGCTCATGCCTCGGGCACCACCCTGCTGGCTCAGGTGCTGGCCGCCGTCCCTCCCGCCGGCCTGATCCTGTCGCTCGAGCTGGTGGCCTGGCAGATCCGCCATGAGCACACCATGGCGCCACGGTTCACGCCCGCGTGGGTCGACCGCGAACGACGGTCCGCAGCGCGTGCGGGTGGCCGCCGAGGTGCCCGCCGCACGCCCGGCCCAGGCCGACGACCTCTCGCAGCGCGCTGCCAGGGCCGTCGCCGAGTACGACCGGCAGGCGGTGTTCGACCACGACATGGCCGATGACGGCGAGGTCGGCGACGCCGTGTGGGACGACGAGGTCGACGACGATGGGCGCCGGATCGTGGTGACGGGCACCACTCCACCTGCCGTCGACGGGCAGCTGCAGATCGACCGCGACGACACCGGACGACTGCTGCTCGACGTGCCTGCGCAGGCGCCAGGCAAGGAGGTCTGGACGCAGATCATCACGGCGGTCCAGCAGGCCGGGCAGGTCCCGACGCAGCGCGAACTCGCTGACGAGCTCAACGTCTCCCGGTCGCGCGTGCGCCGCGCCATCGAGCGCAACCGCGACGAGTGGAACGATCTCGTCGAACACGTCGAGGACCGCGCCGTGCAGGAGCCGGTCACCGCGGGTGGATCCCGGCGACGCTGAGGCTCAGCCTGGCTCGGCCCGGGCCTGTGCGGTCCCACACGTTTGCATCACGTGCCGGTCAGGCCTTGACGGGACCCCTCAGAGGACCGACGCTGCAGGTGGTGGGGCGACGGCGGCGCCCCAAGTTTGCGTCCTGGAGGTGGTCCGCATGCAGGTACCTGCACCGTTCGAGTACGCGCGAGCCACGAGCGTCGACCATGCGCTCGCGCTCCTCGCCGAGCGTGGTGAGGAGGCGCGGATCATCGCAGGCGGGCACAGCCTGCTGCCGATGATGAAGCTGCGCCTGGTGCGCCCGGAACTGCTGATCGACATCAACGACTGCGTCGACCTCGACCACATCACCGAGGACGGCGACACCCTGCGGATCGGTGCGCTGACGCGGCACGCCGCGCTGCTCGCATCGGACACGATCGGCCGCCTGGTGCCAATGATGGTCGACGCCGAGCACGTGATCGCCGACCCGGTCGTGCGCAACCGGGGCACGATCGGTGGCTCACTGTGCCAGGCGGACCCCGGTGAGGACCTGTCGACCGTTTGCGATGCCATGTTCGCCGAGGTCGTCATCCGCGGTCGCGACGGCGAGCGCACCGTCCCGATGGACGACCTCCACCGGGGGCCGTACGAGACAGCGGTCGAGCAGGACGAGATCATGACAGAGATCCGCATCCCGGTGCGTCCTGGCGCGGGCAGCGCCTACGAGAAGGTCGAGCGCCGCATCGGTGACTGGGCGATCGCCGCTGCCGGCGTGTCGGTCTGGATGACCAATGGCACGATCGACGACGTCGGCATCGGGTTGACGGCTGTCGGGCTGGACGACGGACTCGCTACGGCCGCGCAGGACGCGGTGCGGGGACGGGCGCCCGACGAGGACCTGTACGCGGAGGCGGGCAAGCTCGCCGCGGAGCAGTGCGATCCCGTGGACGACCAGCGTGGCTCGGCGACGTACAAGCGACATCTGACCGCGGAGCTGACGACGCGCGCACTGCGCCGTGCCGTGGAGCGCGCCCGGACCGCGTAGGAGGGAACGCGATGGATGTGACCCTGACCGTCAACGGCGTCGAGCATCAGCGCGACGTCGAGCCCCGCATGCTGCTGGTCCACTTCCTGCGCGACGAGCTCGGGCTGACCGGCACGCACTGGGGTTGTGACACCAGCAACTGCGGCACCTGCGTGGTGCTGATCGACGGCGAGCCCGTCAAGAGCTGCACGACGCTGGCGGCGATGACCGTCGGCCATGAGGTACGCACGGTCGAGGGACTCGCACAGGACGGCGAGCTCGACCCGGTGCAGCAGGGGTTCATGGAGCACCACGGGCTGCAGTGCGGGTTCTGCACCCCCGGCATGATGCTGACGGCCCGCGCGCTGCTCGACGCCAATCCCGACCCGTCAACCGCCGAGATCCGCGAGGCGATCAGCGGGCAGCTGTGTCGTTGCACCGGCTACGCGACCATCGTGCGCTCGATCCGCTGGGCCGCCGAGCACGGCGGCGGAGACGAAGCCACCACGCCCGCGACGCCCGAGGCGCAGCAGCAGGAGGTCGGATCGTGACGACGGCACCCGAGCAGGAGCGGCCCATCGGCTTCGGGCGGCTCAAGCGCAAGGAGGACCCGCGTTTCGTCCGCGGGCACGGCACCTACATCGACGACATCGTCCTGCCAGGCATGCTGCACGGCGCGATCCTGCGGTCGCCCGTCGCGCATGCCCGGCTCACCTCGATCGACACGAGCGAGGCCGTCGCGCACCCGAAGGTGCGGGCGGTGGTCACCGGCGCTGACCTCGAGCCGCTGGGCCTGGCGTGGATGCCGACGCTGTCGCACGACACCCAGTCCGTGCTGGCGACCGACAAGGTGCGCTTCCAGGGACAGGAGGTCGCGTTCGTCATCGCCGACGACCGGTACGCCGCGCGTGACGCCCTCGAGCTGATCCACGTCGAGTACGACGTCCTCGACCCCGTCATCGACCCGCACCACGCGCTCGACGAGGACGCGCCGGTCATCCGCGACGACTTGGAGGGCAAGACCGACAACCACATCTTCGACTGGGAATCGGGCGACGCCGAGGAGTGCGACCGCGTCTTCGCCGAGGCCGACGTCGTCGTCACGCAGGAGATGGTCTACCCGCGCGTGCACCCCGCGCCGCTGGAGACGTGTGGCGCGGTCGCCGACTACGACCAGATCACCGGCAAGCTGACCCTCTACGAGACGACGCAGGCACCCCACGCACACCGGACGCTGTACGCGATCGTCGCGGGCATCCCCGAACACAAGATCCGGGTCATCTCGCCCGACGTCGGTGGCGGGTTCGGCGGCAAGGTCGGCATCTACCCCGGGTACGTGTGCGCGGTCGTCGGCTCGATCCTGACGGGCAGGCCGGTGAAGTGGGTCGAGGACCGCACGGAGAACCTGACGTCGACGGCGTTCGCACGCGACTACCACATGACCGGTGAGATCGCGGCGACGCGCGACGGCACGATCCTCGCGGTGCGCACGACCGTGCTGGCCGACCACGGCGCGCACAACGGCACGGCCCAGCCGACGAAGTACCCGGCAGGGTTCTTCCACGTGTTCACCGGCAGCTACGACCTGGAGGCTGCGCACTGCAAGGTGACCGGCGTCTACACCAACAAGGCACCCGGTGGAGTGGCCTACGCGTGCTCGTTCCGGGTGACCGAGGCGGTGTACCTGGTCGAGCGGATGGTCGACCTGCTGGCCGCCGAGCTGAGGATGGATCCGGCCGAGCTGCGCATGCGCAACCTGATCCAGCCCGACCAGTTCCCCTACACCACCAGGACGGGGTGGGAGTACGACTCGGGCGACTACCCGACGACGCTGCGCAAGGCGCTGGCCATCGCCGGTTACGACGACCTGCGGCGCGAGCAGGCCGAGCGGCGCGAGCGCGGCGAGCTCATGGGGATCGGTGTGGGCTTCTTCACCGAGGCGGTGGGCGCCGGGCCGCGGCGGCACATGGACATCATGGGGCTCGGCATGGCCGACAGCTCCGAGGTCCGAGTGCACCCGACTGGCAAGGCCGTGGTGCGGCTGTCGGTGCAGACGCAGGGGCAGGGCCACGAGACGACGTTCGCCCAGATCGTGGCCGAGGAGCTCGGCATCCCACCCGAGGACATCGACGTCGTCCACGGCGACACCGACCAGACACCGTTCGGGCTCGGCACCTACGGCAGCCGGTCGACGCCGGTCAGCGGCGCCGCGGTGGCCGTCACGTCCCGCAAGGTGCGTGACAAGGCCCGCGCGATCGCCGCCGGGATGCTCGAGGTCAGCCCGGACGACCTGGAGTGGGAGAAGGGACGATTCTTCGTCAAGGGCGACCCCGACAGCGCCAAGACCATCGCCGAGATCGCGATGGCGGCCCACGGCGCGGCCGACCTGCCCGACGGCATCGAGGGCTCGCTCGAGGCGATGACCACCTACAACCCGCCGAACCTCACCTATCCCTTCGGGGCATACATCTGCGTGGTCGACATCGACCCGACGACCGGCGAGGTCACGGTCCGCCGGTTCGTCGCGGTCGACGACTGCGGCACGCGGATCAACCCGATGATCATCGAAGGGCAGGTCCATGGCGGACTCGCCGACGGCGTCGGCATGGCGCTGATGGAGCTCATCGACTTCGACGAGTCCGGCAACTGCCTGGGTAGTTCCTTCATGGAGTATCTGCTGCCGACCGCCATGGACGTGCCGGACTGGGAGACCGACTACACGGTCACCCCGAGCCCGCACCACCCGATCGGGGCCAAGGGCGTCGGCGAGTCGGCCACGGTCGGCTCGCCACCCGTGATCATGAACGCCGTGGCCGATGCGCTGTCGGTGTACGGCGTGCGTCACATCGACATGCCCGCGACGCCGTCGAAGGTGTGGGAGGCGATCCACGCGGCGACGGCCGGCGACGGCTAAGGGGGCTGACATGGCCCGGTTCGCGGTGACGGAGCGGTCCGCCGAGCTCGTCGCGGCCGGGGTACCGCACGTGCGCGCGACCGTGGTCCGCGCCGAGCACCCGACCAGCGTGCACGCCGGCGACGCGGCGGTCGTGCACGCCGACGGGACCATCGAGGGCTTCGTCGGGGGCACGTGTGCCGAATCGTCGGTGCAGGTGCACGCCCGCGCCGCGCTCGACAACGGCGAGCCCCTGCTGCTGCGGATCCTGCCCGGCGTCGAGGGCATGACCACCGAACATGGCGCGGTCACGGTGTCCAACCCGTGCCTGTCGGGCGGCGCCGTCGAGATCTTCCTCGAGCCGCTCGCACCACCCGCGCGGCTGGTCGTGGCGGGCGACACACCGATCGCCCAGGCACTGGTCGACCTGGCCGGTCCCCTCGGGTTCACCTCCGAGGCGACGACCGCTCCGATCGAGGTCGGCGCCGACGTCGCCGCGGTGGTCGTCGCGTCGCACGGCCGTGGTGAGGAGCAGGCCTTGACCGCCGCGCTCGAGGCGGGGGTGCCCTACGTCGCGTTCGTCGCCAGCCATCGGCGGGGGAGCGCCGTGCTCGACGGGCTCGACGTGGAGGACGCGGCGCGCTCGCACGTGTCGGTGCCGGCCGGGCTCGACATCGGCGCCCGCACCGCGCCCGAGATCGCGCTGTCGATCCTCGCGGAGCTGGTCGCGTCGCGCCGGTCGCAGCGGGCGGGTCTCGCCGAGGGCGTCGCGCCCGACGCCATGTCCGCGCCGCCGGGTACGGCGGTCGACCCGATCTGCGGCATGACGGTGCTCATCACCGACGACACCGTCACCGCCACGGTCGACGGCGAGACCGCGTGGTTCTGCAGCGCGGGGTGCCGGGACAGCTGGGTCGGCGCCCACTGACCGTCCGACCGTGGCAGCCGGTGCCGGTGTGCCGGTGTGGGTTGCCACGGTGGCGCGGGTGTGGCGGCTGGTGCCGGTGTGTGCCGGTTTCGGTTGCCACCGCTGGACGGTCCAACAGATCACCGCACGCAGGACAGGCTGACGGTCAGGCGCCGAAGACCTGGTCCAGCTCGGCTGGCGGGGCGACCTCCAGCTGCTCGTACGTGCAGTCCTTCGGCGGCTTGTCCGGACGCCAGCGGACGAACTTCGCCGGGTGGCGCAACCGGCCTTCGGTCAGCTGGTTGAACCCGACCTCGGCGACCCGTTCGATCCGCAGCGGGATCCAGTCCGATTCCCGCTGGCCGGACCACCGCGACGGTGCGCCCGGCATGCGCTGGGCGTCGTGCGCGGCCTCGTCGGTCCACGCCGCCCAGGGGTGCTCCGAGACGTCGTCCAGGCGCAGGTCGGCGAGCTCGTCGGCCAGCTCGACGCGCCGCTTCGCCGTGAACGATGACGCCACGCCGATGTGCTGCAGGTGGTCGTTCCGCCACAGCCCGAGCAGCAGCGACCCCACGCCATCGCCGCTCTTGTGCCAACGCATGCCGGCGACGACGACGTCGGCGGTGCGCTGGTGCTTGAGCTTGAGCTGCGCGCGGACGCCCTCGGCGTACGGGTCGGCCAGTGGCTTGGCGATGATCCCGTCCACGCCGGCGCCCTCGAAGCGCTCGAACCAGTCGGACGCCGTCGCGTGGTCATCGGTCGCGGGCGTCAGGTGCAGCGGTGGCGACACGTCGGCGAGCATCGCCTCGAGCCGCGCTCGGCGCGCACAGAACGGCGTGGCGCGCAGGTCCTCGTCACCGACCGCGAGCACGTCGAACGCGACGTACCGGGCCGGCGTGGTCTCCGCCAGCATCATGACCCGAGACGCGGCAGGGTGGATCCGCTGTCCGAGCAGGTCGAAGCTCAGGCCGTCGCCGTCGGGCACGACGAGCTCGCCGTCGAGCACCACCCGTGGCGGAAGCTGTGCGAGCAACGGATCGGCAAGTTCCGGGAAGTAGCGGTTGAAGTGCCTGCCGTGGCGCGACCACAGCTCGATCTCCTCGCCGTCGCGGAAGACCATGCACCGGAACCCGTCCCACTTCGGCTCGAACAGCCAGCCCTCGTCGGCGGGCAGCTTCACTGCATTCTTGGCGAGCATCGGCGAGATCGGCGGCATGACCGGTAGCTGCATCGCGACGCTTTCGGATCGGACCGGACCCACCGTGCGGCGCCCCGACGGCGGGCTCATGCGGCACTCATGGTAGACGCCGGGCCCGGCCGTCGGGCGGCGACAGCGCGCCGACCGCCGCGTCGGCGGCGAGGCGGACGACGGCACCCGCATCGTCTTCTCCGGCGATGACGAACGGGCACGTGGTCACCTCCGCGTCGAACACGTCCGCCAGCAGCGACGTTGTGGCCTGGCGTCTCCGTTGCACCCGCGCGTCGTGGGCGTAGGCGTCGGCCTCGGCCTCGTTGGCGCCGAAGTCATCGATCACCGCGACCCGGTCTCGCGTTCCCACGATGTCCACCACGGGGCTCCAGAACGCGGAGCTCCGCTTGTGGCAGCCGACGTCGGCGGAGTTCGCCACGAGCACGGCCCGCTCCTGGCTAGGCGCGTCGGACGGCCGTGCAGGCGGGTCGGCATGGCTTCCAGGTGTGTCGGGACGGACGGCGACCGCGTCGACATCGAGGTGTGCAAGTTGGCCGACGATGTGTGCGGTCGCCTCCGCGTAGTGGTCGGTGGCCACGACCACGGCCGTGCGCGGGAGGTCGACGAGTCGGTGCAGGCACGGCCGCCATGCGTCGTCGATGGTTGATGCCGCGAAGTAGCGGTCGGCGAACCGCTGGACAGCGTTGCGCACCGTTGCGTCGTCAACGGCGGTGTCGCCCTCCCGCAGGTGCGTCACCGCCGCGGCGGACAGCACGGTCACGTAGCCCTCGGTCGTCGTGCTGCCGCGGGACCACGTCGGGACCACGAGCGCGTCCCAGAACACCTCCGGCGACGCGATGCCGAGGTTGGCCAGACCCGAGCGCCGCAACTCGTCCGAGAGGCGCGCCTGGGCGGCGAACCTCGCCGCACCGAGGCTCAGCGTGCCGGAGAAGTCGAGGACCGCCAGTCCGTCGGCGGCGCCTACGGTGGCCACCGTTCCATCCGGTACGCGCTGTCCCAAAATATCCACTCCAGCCGGCTCGACGTGACATACGCCGACCGCATGGCGTCACGGGCGGTCTCGCTGGCTGCGGCGGCGACCTCGTCGGTGATGGCGATGGCGCGGTCGACCGCTGCGGCGAAGTCCACGCCGGCGTACGTGTCGATCCACCGGCGGTACGGGTTGTCGGGCGCCGCCCGTCGGTGGATGGCGTTGCCCACCTCACGGTAGATCCAGAAGCACGGCAGCAGCGCCCCGACGGCCTCTTCGAGGCTGCGGTGCGCTGCGGTCGCCACCAGGAAGTTCGTGTAGAAGGCGCACGTCGGCGACTGCTCGAGTCCTTCGGGAACGCCGAACTCCTCGAAGTAGGACTCGTGCAGCGCACGCTCGACCATGACGGCGCCCTCGGCGAAGCGCAGGTGGTCGAGCATCGTCGCCACGTCACCCGAGCGCGCCCCGACGATCGCGAGGGCGCGGGCGAAGTCCGTCAGGTACAGCGAGTCCTGAAACATGTAGAAGCGGAACCGGTCACGGTCCAGTGTGCCGGCGGCGAGTTCGACGTTGAACGGCAGTCGCAGGATCGCGTCGTACACCGGTGTCGCGGCGTTCCACAGATCGGCGGTGAACGCGCGCCCGGCGGTCATGGCTCCCGCCACAGCCGCGCGAAGTGGTGGACCGGCCCGTGACCCGACCCCACGCGCATGGCGGCGCCAGCGCGGATCGCGTCGGTAATGTAGGTCTTGGAGCCGTCGATCGCGAGCTCAAGGGGCGCGCCGCGGGCCAGGAACGCGGCGATCGCCGACGACAGCGTGCATCCCGTGCCGTGGGTGTTCGGCGTGTCGATCCGTATTGCGTCGAGGTGCCGCACAGCATCGGTGCGAGCGTCGTAGCTGACGTCCCGGCTGTGGGTGTCGTCCAGGTGCCCGCCCTTGAGCAGGACCGCCCGCGGCCCCAGCGCGGCCAGCGCCTTGGCGGCCCGTTCCATGTCCTCGACGGTGTCGATGGCCTCGCGGTCGAGCAGGACGGAGGCCTCGGGCAGGTTCGGCGTGATGACGGTCGCCATGGGCAGCAGTCGGTCGCGCAGCGCTGCGATCGCGTCGTCCTCGAGCAGGACGTCGCCGCTCTTGGCGACCATCACCGGGTCGAGCACGACGTTGCGCGCCGCGTGGCGCTCGAGCCCGGTTGCGACTGCCTCGATGATGGCGCTGTTCGAGAGCATGCCGATCTTGACCGCGGCGATCTCGATGTCGTCGAACACCGCGTCGAGCTGCGCGGTCACGAAGGCCGGCGGCACCTCGTGGATCGCGGTCACCGCGCGGGTGTTCTGCGCGGTCAGCGCGGTGATCACCGAGCAGCCGAAGGTGCCGAGGGCTGCGAACGTCTTGAGGTCGG
>DATHVN010000119.1 GCA_035461305.1 Euzebyales bacterium
GACATGGGCGGAACCGCCCGTGCCCTTCAGATCTCGTGGGGTTCCGCGAGCGTTGACACCGAGCCTGACTTCGCCGGTGGAGCCGCTGACCGTCCCCGCGATGGACACCATGGTCTCAACGCTGCTGTGCGCTACCCCGGGGGTTGCCAGCGGGGCCAGTGCGATCAGCAGAGCCAAGGCGACGTGGATGGACCTGGTGAGCATCGGTGTTCCTCGAGACCGGATGCCGTGACGGTGATCCTAGCCATTCGACTGCGGTGTAGGAAAGCCCCAACTTGCACGGACGTCCGACTCCGACAGCCTGTGGTCGAGGGGTTGGCGGACTGGCAGACGCTGGTGCCGTGACCCGGTTACCCCCATTTCGGCCGAACCCGGCGGGTTCGTCAGCCATGGGCACGTCAGTGGGGCTGGACGCGCCCGCATGCTGTTCGCCTCCGCGTGTCGCATCGCACAGCGGCGAGTGCCATGGCCGCTGTCCGCCCCACCTCGGCGTTGTGGTCGGACACGAGGTGGTCCAGGTCCGCGCCGGTCCCCGGCGATCGTTCGGGCGGTCACAGGGGATGCCGACTCATGTGGCGGCGTACAGATCCCACTGTCCCGGGACGCCCTTGAGGGTGTGGGCACCCCGGGCCGAGAACGGAAGGCCGGCGCCGGCCACGAGATCCGTGACGGTGCGCGAGACCAGCACTTCCCCCGCGCCTGCGAGACCGGCGACGCGCGCAGCGATGTGGACGGCGAGCCCACCGATGTCGTCCCCGCGACGCTCGACCTCACCGGTGTGCACACCGGCGCGGATCCGTAGGCCAAGCTCCTGCATCGCAGTCGCGGTCGCCTGGGCCCACCGCACGGCACGAGCGGGCCCGTCGAAAACGGCCAGGACTCCGTCGCAGGTCGACTTGATCCGCTCACCGCGATAGCGCGCAGCAACCGACCGACGAGGGCGTCGTGGCCGTCCAGGGTCCGACGCCACTGGCCGTCGCCAACCGCAGCGGCCTGCGCGGTCGCGCCGACGATGTCGGTGAACGACGGGCAGCAACAGCTCCTCGGCGGTCGCGGCGAGGCCGTCGACCACGAAGCCGGCCTCCTCGCGCAGGCGCCCGATCCCCTCGCGCAGCAGCAGGGAGCCGTCAACGACTACGACACGCGTGGGATCTCAGCCGTGATCGTCGTGCCCAGCCGCGGTGCGCTCGTCGCCGTGAACCGACCGTCGAGCGCTGCGATGGCCAGCGGTGTTCACGCCCCACGACGGGACCTGACGCGGTGGGTCTGATGTCCCGGCGGCAGGGGGGCGTTGGGCCGTGCCGGCCATCCCGTGGGAATGCATGCTTACGAACAAGAGCGGCGACGGGCGTTGCCGCTGGCCCAGCGGCAGGTCGCCGGTCGGAGGCCACCGGGCAGGTGACGTCCATGTCGACAGAGCTGCGGTCGAGGCCTGTGACGACGGTGGACGCATCGTCGCGTCCGAGCGTCCGGCGCTGGCTGCCGGCGACGTGGGTGGTGTTCGTCGTCGCTGCGCTGTTGTCGCTGCCGGTGTTTCCGCTAGTGGCGTGGGGTGTGGTCATCCCGATCGCAGCGGCCGCGTTGCTGGCCGTGACGGCGCGCGCGGCGCGCGGTGTGTCGTGGCTGGCGTGGCGCGTCGACCGGGTCGATCTGCTGGTCGTCAGCGGGCTCTATCTGGCCGTCGTTGGCCTGTTCCGGCTCGCGTTCGTGGGGTTCACGGCCGATCGTGTGCTCGGGCTGTTCCTGGCGTTCGCCGGGGGACTCATCCTGGGCGTGGCGGGTCCGGTCGGCTACACCACATGGGTGCGCCACCGCCCGCTGCGAACCCTCGGGCTCGGTGTCCATGCCCTGCGTCCGACACTCGCGCTGGCGGCGCTGTTCGGCGGCGTGCAGTTCGCGATCATGTTCTGGGGCTATGCGCTGCCCGCGCCGGTCGACTGGGTGCCGTTGCTCGTGCTTTCGTTGACCGTCGGGGTGTTCGAGGCCGTGTTCTTCCGCGGGTTCGTGCAGGGGCGGTTGGAGGCGAGCTTCGGCACCGTCGGCGGGGTCGGCGGTGCAGCGGTCCTGTACGCGCTGTACCACGTCGGCTACGGCATGGCCGGCGGCGAGATGGTGTTCCTGTTCGGGCTCGGGGTCGTGTACGCGATCGCCTACCGGCTGGTCGAGAACGTCCTCGTGCTGTGGCCGTTGCTGACCCCGATCGGCGCGTTCTTCAACTACGTCGAGTCCGGCGACATCGCCCTGCCGTGGGCGTCGATCCTGGGGTTCGCGGACGTCCTGGGGGTGATGGCGGCGGTCATCTGGCTCGCCGCCCGCCGCCAGCGCGGCGCCGCGGCACACCCACGGCCGATCAGCAGCATGTGAGGAGGCTGCCATGACAACCCATGAGACCCATCAGACCCACGACGACCCACTGCGGGCCGAAGCCCTCGAACAGCTCAAGAAGCGCTCGGAATTCTGGACCCACCTGGTCGCCTACCTGCTGTTCAACGCCTTCATCATCGCGATCTGGATCTTCACCGGCGGTGGGTTCTTCTGGCCGATGTTCCCGCTGTTCGGCTGGGGCATCGGGCTCTTCTTCCACGGCTGGGACACCTTCCGGCAACCGCCGTCGGAGGAGCGGATCCGCCGCGAGATGGAGCGCCTGCACCCGGGTGGGCTCGGTGATCACACCTGAGCCATCGCGACCCGGATGGAGGCCGCCGCCTGGCTGCTCGCACTGCTAGGCTCGGGGTTCCTCGTCACGGCCGCGCTGACCGGCGGCTACCTGGCGTGGACCGGCGCCGGCATCGGCGAGTGGGTCGTGCACCACGCCGGGTGGGGAGTGCTGGGCGACGCCATCGTGGCCGTTCCCGTCGCCGCCGGCTGCGGAGTGCTCACGGTGTCGTTCCTCGCGACCGGCAGCGTCCTCGCGCCGGTCATCGGTCACGTCGCGATGCACATCGCCGGGATGGAGCAGGGCGTCGAACGGCCGCCCCGCACCCGCACCGCGACGTCGCGTGCCGTGGGGTGTCTGCGGTGAGCACGTGAAGGACGGCGGAATAGTGCGCAGGACCGCGGGTCGGGGGGATCGTGGGTCTGGCGGAGACGCTTCTCGCGTGACGTGACTTCTACGCGGTGGTGGCCGGCGCCAGCGCCACCCCCGTCGGCCTGGTGTTCGTCGGCGTCTCCATCCAGGTCGGACGCCAGCCGCTCGAACCCCGAATGCAGCTGCTGGGGACGATGGCGGTGGTCAACCTCCTGCACCCGTTCTGGGTGTCGCTGGCGATGCTCGTCCCCGCCTCCCCGGTCGTCGCAGAGGTCACGTTGCTGTTCCTGGCAACCTTCGGCTTCGTGGTCATCATCGGCATCGACCGGGCCCAGGCCCGCCTACCACGCAACGAGACACGGGTCGTCGTCGCCTACCGCTTCGTCGTTCCGCTGGTGGCCGAAGCGATCCTGGCCGTCGGAGGTTGCCATGATCACGGGCGCCCGATCCTCGGTCTCCGCACCGGCAGCGTACGTGGTGCTGATGTTCATCGTCGGCACCGAGAACGCCTGGGATCTGCTCCTCGGCTCCAGTGGGATCACCCCGCCGGGCCGGCCCCAGTAGGCGGACGTCAAGCGCGGCCACCCGGGCCGCGCGTCACGCGTGCGGGTGTCGCCGGGACGTCGGGGTCAGCCGCCGAACATCGCCCGTACGGGCCGGTCGAGCCACACGACTCCGATGATCAGCGCCAGGTCGATGGCCACGGGCGCGACGATCCAGACGTTCGCGATCGCCGCGGGGAACAGGGCGACCAGCAGGAGCGAGACACCCGCCGCGGCAACGGTCACCGGTCCCCACCACGCCGCCTGGAGGGCCAGCGCCAGTGCGGCCACGGCGAACAGCGTCATCGTCAGCCCGGTCAGGACCCTCGCGACGGGCCGACGGTCACCGAGCACCCACGAGTGCGTCGGGTCGGCGACCTGCGACGGGATCGCGGGGACCATCCCCCACACGACCAGGTGCACCCATCCGTGCGCGAACAACACCAGCACCAGCACCCAATGGATCATCGTCGAGCACCTCCCGAGCCTCCTTCCGGACGGTCATGCGACCACCACGGACTCCACTCGACATCTGCGGCTCCCTCAGTGTCCGACACTCCACCGTCGCGGTCAGGGGCGAAGGACCCGGACCCGGACGCCGACCGACCGCGTCATTGCACCCCATGTACGGTCGCGATCGATCGAGCGCTCGTCGACGTACCGAGGCGCCTCGGGACACCGCTGGGACAGCATCCAGACTCGGCTCCGGCCACCGTGGCGTCGACCACGGATGGTTGCACACAGGAGCATCGCGATGAGTGATGACATCGAAGCGAGCGCCCAGCCCACAGCCACGATCGCAGGAAGTCCGGTCGACATCTCGAGCACCGGTACGACAGCGTCCTGCACAAGACACGGGCGCCGATCCCGGCGGGTGGGCGGTACACCCATCGCCCGAGGTCCCCCGACCCCGGGATCTACTGGTACCGCCGGCACATCCGCGAGGACTACGCGCAGGAGATGGACCTGTACGGCACCATCATCGTGGAGCCGAGGGATCCCTCATACTGGCCGGGTGCGGACCGCGACGTGGTCTGACGCTCGATGACATCCTGATCGAGACGGCAGGATCGCCCCATTCGATCGCACGCACGGTCGCTCATGCGTGACACACGTCGCTAGTGCGACCGCGGGACGCTACGGTCGGCACGATCGTGGACGTCCGCGGTCGTGCTCGAGGAGGAACCGTGTCGCATCCGCCGGAGTCCGCGCCCGGAACCGGACGCATGCGATGACCGAGCTTGCGGGATCGGTCGCGATCGTCACAGGCGCCTAGTCGGGAATCGGACGGGGTCTGGCCGAGATGCTGGCACGGCACGGGGTCCGCGTCGCGTTGGCGGCACGACGACAGGCGGAGCTCGCCCGAGTGGCAGCCGAGATCACGGCCGCAGGCGGGTCAGCTGTGAGCCTGCCGACGGACGTGGCCGACGAGGCGCAGCTGCACGACCTCGTGGATCGCGTGAAGCGTCGGCTCGGTCCGGTCGACATCCTGGTGAACGCAGCCGGGGTCGGGCATGGTCAGCCGGTGCACGAGCTCGACATCGACCAGTGGGACGAGACGTTTGACGTCAACCTTCGCGGTCCGGCGGTGCTGTGCGCACGCGTCCTGCCCGCCATGCGGGCACGTCGTCGCGGTTTCGTCGTCAACATCTGCAGCGAAGCCGGCGTCTTCGTGTATCCCGGCATGGGCGAGTATGCCGTCAGCAAGCATGCGCTGCGCGTGCTGACCGAACTGCTGCAGGAAGAGAACCAGTCGCACGGGATCAAGGCATGGGCCGTGTGTCCCGGCATGGTC
>DATHVN010000120.1 GCA_035461305.1 Euzebyales bacterium
TGCGCTGGCGTGGCCGCTGGGTGCAGGTCGATCCCGGCGAGGCGCTGGCCTTGGCCGACCTCGCGGGTTCACGTGGACGGCTGACCCTCGCCGAGGCGCTGGCGGCGGGGCTCACCGGCGCCTGGGAGACCGACGAGGCCGATACGGTCGAGGTCAGGCCGAGCGGCGCGCTGGCCGACCTGCTCGCGCACCTGCGCGACGGCGCGGGACCGGGCACCGCGGTGCTCGACGGCGTCGACGCCACCCTGCGCGACTACCAGCGCCGCGGTGTCGCGTGGCTCCAGGCGATGGCACGGCTGGGGCTGGGCACGGTGCTGGCCGACGACATGGGCCTGGGCAAGACGCTGCAGACCATCGCGCTGCTGGTGACGCGCGGCGGCGACCGGCCGCACCTGGTCGTGTGCCCGACCTCGGTGGTCGGCAACTGGGAGCGCGAGCTGGCGCGGTTCGCCCCCCGCCTGCCGGTGCTGCGCCATCACGGACCAGGTCGCGCGACCACGCCCGACGCGTTCGTGCCGGGCGCGGTCGCGGTCACCAGCTACGGGCTGGTCCGCCGTGACGTCGACCTGCTCGCCGCGGTCGACTGGGACACCGTCGTGCTCGACGAGGCCCAGCAGGTCAAGAACCACGCGTCGAAGGCCGCGCGGGCGGTGCGACGCCTGCCCGCCCGGGCGCGCGTCGCCCTGACCGGCACGCCGGTCGAGAACCGGCTGGCGGAGCTGTGGGCGATCGTAGACTTCGCCGCCCCCGGTCTGCTGGGGCCGTTCACCCGGTTCCGTGAACGCTACGCCGTGCCCGTCGAGCGCTGGGGCGACACTGACGCCGCCGACAGGCTGCGCCGGATCGTCGCGCCGTTCCTGCTGCGCCGGACCAAGACCGAGGTGGCGACCGACCTGCCGCCCAAGCAGGAGGCCATGGTTGTGTGCAGCCTCACGCGTGAGCAGGCGACGCTGTACCAGGCGGCCGTGGACCGGGTCTTCGACGCCGGCCTCGCCGGCGACGGCATCGACCGGCGTGGCCAGATCCTGGCGTTGCTGACCGCGCTCAAGCAGATCTGCAACCACCCCGCGCAGTACCTCGGGGAGCGGGGGCCACTGCCGGGCCGGTCCGGCAAGCTGGACCGCACCGCCGAGATGCTGGTCGAGGTCGCCGCCGCCGGCGACCGCGCGCTGATGTTCACCCAGTACCGCGCGATGGGTACCCTGCTCGCCCGCCATCTTGCGGCGCGCCTCGATGTCGCCGAGGTCCCCTTCCTTCACGGTGGCGTCAGCGCGACGGCCCGTGACGCGATGGTCGCCGCGTTCCAGTCGGGCCAGGAACCATCGCCGGTGCTGCTCGTGTCGATCAAGGCCGGCGGCACAGGCCTCAACCTGACCGCCGCCACGCATGTCGTCCACTATGACCGCTGGTGGAACCCGGCCGTGGAGGACCAGGCAACCGACCGCGCCTACCGCATCGGTCAGGTGCGGCCCGTGACCGTGCACAAGCTGGTCACAGCCGGCACGGTCGAGGAACGCGTCGCCGCCCTGCTGGAGCGCAAGCGGGCGCTGGCCGACGCGGTCGTCGGCACCGGTGAGACCTGGATCACCGAGCTCGGCGACGAAGCGCTGCACGACCTCGTGTCGCTGTCGGCGGCCGACATCTCCGACGAGGACGACGTCTCATGACCGTGCACGCACGCTGGCTGCACCGCGAGGTGGGGACCGTATGGTGACACGCTTCGGCCTGACGTGGTGGGGCAAGCGGTGGATCGGCGCCCTCGAGGCGCTCGGCGCGGTCTACGCGAACCGCCTGCCGCGCGGTCGAACCTATGCGCGCCAGGACCGGGTCGCGAAGCTTACCGTGCGTCCGGGCCGGGTGACCGCTCAGGTCCAGGGCCGTCGCGTCCGCCCGTACCGCGTGACGCTGACACTGCCCACGTTCGACGACGCCACGTGGGACAGCGTCCTCCGAGCCCTGGCCGGCGAGGTGCGCCACACTGCCGACCTGCTCGACGGGCGCATGCCCGATGACATCGACGACGTGCTCCAGGCCTGTGGCGTGTCGCTGTTCCCACGCGCGAGAGAATTGTCGACGTCGTGCTCGTGCCCCGACACGGCGAATCCCTGCAAGCACGTCGCGGCCGTGCACTACACCCTGGCACAGACCTTTGACGACGACCCGTTCCTGCTCCCCGGGCTGCGGGGCCGCGGGCGCGACGAGCTGCTCGCCGGGCTCCGGGCCCACCGCGCGGGGAGCGACGGGTGGGCGGACGACAGCTCAGACAACGACGCCACGGTCCGCGTCGACGATCTGATCGCCAATCAGCTGTTCACCGCTCGCGGAGCACTGGACGAGATCGATCTCCGCCCCCGCGCGGTCGGCGATCCGACCGTAACGTTGCGCCGCCTCGGCCCCCCGCCCGGCGCCAGCGAGGTCGAGGCAGATCTGCACGATGTCGTCGCCGACGCCGCAGAGCGCGCGTGGCGTGTCCTTGCCGGCGAGGTCTGACGCGCCCGCGTGCGGACCCGGCTGACGCCGCGCGCCGACGCTGAGACGCGCGCGGTCCCCGAGAGGCGGCCATCTGACGGCGCGCAGAGGTCGTGGCGCACGTGACGTTCAGCGTCAGACCCGGATGGTCTCGCGCTGGTCGTCGGCCACGCGCCCACGGTGCGAACGGTCGTGGGCGGCCACACGTCCACCGTGCCGGTGGTTGTCGGCCCATCGCGATCGCCCGCTCGTGCACGACGTGGCGCTCCGACCGCAGCCGCCGAAGACGGCAATGAGCGGGAAGACGATCCACCACAGCTGCCACCCGCTGGCGAGGACCACGGTGACCGCCGCGACGACCGCGACGGTACGCAGCACAGCACCACCATCCAGTGCCGACGGCCACCGCACGCGAACCGGTGTCGGCCGCGTCGCGTGAGGCGGCACAGGCTGCAGCGGTGGCAGATCGCGCAGGACCGGCCCGAGATCTGCACGTGTCGTCGCCGCCAGCGCCTCGCCGACGCGCTGTTCGAACTCCTCCAGCGTCAGGCGTCCGTCGGCGGTGTGACGCCGCAGGAGTTCGATGATGCGCTCGCGCTCGGTGTCGGAGGCCCGTAGCTGTCCGTCCGGAGCGGCCATGGTCGTCTCCCGTCCATCAATCTTGTCACCGACAACATACACCTGTGAAGCCGGAACGCAAGCCCGTGTCCACCGATTGGTCAACAAGGTGTCGTCCGAGCGGTTTGCGAGGTCGCGACGGACGGGCGACGCGCGCCACACGCCGACCGGGCCACGCTGAGCGCAACGATCACAGGAGGACCCCAATGGACACCATCGTC
>DATHVN010000121.1 GCA_035461305.1 Euzebyales bacterium
GTGGTGCGCTGCGAGACGCCGAAGGAAGGCGTCACGCTGCCGGCGGCCGTCGTGCTGGCGGACGAGTCGACGGCGACGCTGCCGCGCTTCGCGTCGTCGCCGCATCGTGACCTGCGCGCGCCCCAGAACCTGTACCCGATCGGTGCGCTGGAGCGACACCTGCGCCACCGACTCGGAGACGGCGCCCTGATCGGCCGGCGCCTGCGCAGGGTCGTGCACCGCGCCTGACGGCCTGCCGACGCGCTGCGACATCCCCGGACCCACCCGTCGCAGCGTCCTGGGGACGTGCCCCAACGCCGAGCCGGCACGGTGTCCCCAAGACGTCGACGCGGACCGAGCTGGGGACGTGCCCCAACACCGGGCCGCCTCAACGTCCCCGGCTCCGGGCCGTGGTGGTCAGGCGGCTGCGGACAGCATGTCGAACTCGTCGTCGCTGAGGTCGATCCTCGCCGCGTCGCAGTTCTCCCTGAGGTGATCCACGGAGGACGTGCCGGGGATCGGCAGCATGGTGGGGGAGCGGCGCAGCAGCCACGCCAACGCGATCTGGGCGGGCGTCGCCCTGTGGGCGCCCACGACCTCGGCCGCGACGCCTCCCGGCCGCGCCAGCCGGCCCGTCGCCATGGGGAACCAGGGGAGGAACCCGATGCTGTGGGCGGTGCAGACGTCGACTACGTCGTCCCACCTGCGGTCCGTCAGGTTGAAACGGTTCTGCACGGTGGCGATCTCGACCGTCTGCAGCACCTGCTTGAGCTGCCCGGTGGTGACCTCGGACAATCCGATATGTTGGATCCTGCCCTCGTCGCGCAGCTCGAGGAGCGTGCCGATCTGCTCCTCGGCCGGGACCTTCGGGTCGATGCGGTGGAGCTGGTAGAGGTCGATGGTCTCCAGCCTGAGCCGGCGCAGGCTCCCCTCGCACGCCTCGCGCAGGTGCGACGGCCGGCCGTCGGGGCTCCAGTCGTTGGGACCGCCGCGCACCAGGCCCGCCTTCGTCGCGATGACGAGACCGTCAGGGTAGGGGTGCAGCGCCTCCGCGATCAGCTCCTCGCTCACGTGGGGGCCATACGAGTCCGCGGTGTCGATCAAGTTGACGCCCAGGTCGACGGCCGTGCGCAGGACGTCGCGGCACGCCCCGGGGTCGGTCGGTGGCCCCCAGATGCCGTCACCGGTCAGTCGCATCGCACCGAAGCCCAGTCGGTTGATCACCAGCTCGTTGCCGATCGAGAAGGTGCCGCTGGCGGACACCGGGGCGACAGACACGGGTGCTCCTCTCGAGGGTGGACGCATCGAGCCGGCGACGCCCGGCGGGTCCGGGCCCCGGCCTGGTGCCGCGTTCGTCATGATGGGCGGGCGCACCGGTCATACCCGCCGGCAGGCTGACCGAACAGCCGCGGCGCGCCACCACGAGGAGCACACGTGACGATCAGCGACGTCGACGCCGTCAAGCAGGACCTGCGCGAAGAGGTGTGGGAGCGTCTGCGCGGAGCCGGCGTCGCGCGGTTCCCAGGTGCACGTGGTCGCATCCCGAACTTCACCGGCGCAGAGGCGGCCGCTGACCGCCTACGCGACACCTCGGCGTGGCAGGAGGCGACGACGATCAAGTCGAACCCCGACTCGCCTCAGTGGCCGGTACGCCAACGGGCGCTCGAGGACGGCCGCACGGTCTTCATGGCCGTGCCGCGCCTGCGTGACGACCGACCGTTCCTGCGGCTCGACCCCGACCGCCTCGAGGTGACTCCGCGCGCGGCCGCGTCGATCAAGGGGTCGTCACAGCACGGCATCCCGACGGCGGTCGAGTACCTGACACCCGTCGACCTCGTGGTCGTGGGATCGGTGGCGGTCGACCGCACCGGGGCACGTCTCGGCAAGGGAGGAGGCTTCGCCGACCTCGAGTTCGCACTCGCGAGCGCGGCCGGGCTCATCGGTCCGGAGACCACGGTCGTGACGACCGTGCACCCCCTGCAGGTCGTCGACGACGGACGTGTCCCGATGACCGACCACGACGTGCCGCTCGACGCGATCGTCACGCCCAATGGGGTCATCGACTGCACGCGGACAAGGCCACGACCGGCCGGCGTGCTGTGGGACCACCTCGCGGACGACAAGATCGACCAGATCCCTCTGCTTCGCCGACTCGCCGCCGAGCGTCGGTGAGGGGCGGCCACCTCCGGGCCAACGCGACGGTCAGAGGTTCGGTGTGGTCAGACCGCCCAGCACCAGACCCACGACGCCGAACACGATCGACATGACCGCGAACAGCACGATGCCCGCGACCATCAGGCCGAAGGCGAACATCATGCCGGTGTAGAGCGGTCGATCGATCTTCACCACGTGCACGGGCTCGGCGCCACCCGGTCGCGCCCACCGTGGGTCCTCGACCCGGTACTGGGCGGGGGTCGGCTGCGTGACGTCGTGTCGGTGCTGCGGCTGATCGGACATTGCGGGGGCCCTTCCATGGTGTGCGGCCAGCAGCCTACCGACCGTGAGCGCGCCTCGACATGCCCGGTCGGCATGCACGCGGTGCTCGGCAACATCCAAACGGCTCGCCAGACCGCGCCTGCTAGCGTCGCGGCAGGGTGAGACGGAGCGTCGCGATGCGGCATCAGGACTGGGGCGTCGTGTCGCCGCGGTGAGCGGGCATCCGCAGTGAGATGACCACCGTCCGTGGCGTCGCGGCGCACCACCTCGCGGCCGGGTCGGCGTCCGTGGGTGGGCTCGTGGCAGTGCTGGCTGCCGACCTGCTGTCGGCCCCGATCGCCGGGCTGGTCCTGACCGCGCCGAGGTTGCCGTGGCGTCGGGCCAGCTCAGTCGAGGCGCTGGGATGGGTGACCCTCGGTCGGCTGGCCGTCGCGGTGGGAGCACCTATCGCGCGGACAGCGGTGCGGCTGTTCAGTGGACCCATGCTCGATGTGAAGCTCGCCGCGCTCAGCGACCGCGAGGCCTCTGCCGGAGGCCGCCTCGACCTTGTCGGTGGTGACCCGACACGCCTGTCTGCGGAGCTCACCGCAGTGTGGGCCGATGACCTGGGTGCGGTGCGTGACCATCCGGACCGGTTGCCGGGTGCGGTCACGGCGTTCGCCTCGGCGTTCTCGGCGATGTTCATCCGTCAGCGACCGAGCTGGAGGTCCTCGACCGGCTCGACGTCCCAACGACCGTGTTGTGGGGGACCGACGACCCGCTGGCCGACGCGGCCACACTGGAGGGACACGCACAAGCGGCCGCGCTGGGAGGCTCACCCGATCGACGGCGCGGGGCATCTGCTACCGGTCGAGGTCCCTGACGCCTATGTGGCGGTCGTGGCCGACTGGATGGTGCGGACCAAAGCCGACAGCGGTCGCGGCGCCTGAGACGGCGTCGTCGGCTGGGCGGGCGCTTCACCAGATGTGTCTGCAGTGCATCACAGGGCATGTCTGTACACAGACGCGAGCATGGATGAGTGAGCTGGATATGGACCACCTGTCGTCGCTCATCGACGAGCGCACCAAGCTCGTCTGCTGCACCGGCGCATCCAACCTCCTCGGCAACGCGCACTCCGCTTGCCCGGATCCGGGCAAGCGGAGTGACGGCGAGTGGCTACACCCAGGCGGATGGGGAGCGGCGGTCCTACCTGTCGATCGACGGTGCGCAGCTCGTGCCCGGGCGCTTCGTCGACGTGCAGGCGCTCGACGTCGACTACCTGTCGTTCTCGTTCCACAAGATGCTGGCACCGTTCAGGGCCGGTGTCCTCTACGCCAGACAGGAGCTCTCGGCTCCACCCTTCCTCCACGGCGGCGACATGATCGCCGAGGCCGGGTGTTCCACGACCACGTCGGTACGCCGACCTGCCCTGGAAGTATGCGGCCGGGACGCCGAACATCCTGGGGCCGATCGTGTCCGCGCAGGCGCTGCGGATCCTGGTCGACCTGGTGCGGACGCCCCGGCGTCTCCGGTACTTCGGATCCCAGACGCCACTGAAGGCCGCCGAGGTCGAGCAGGCGATGGACGGTGGCCGCCTGGGGTCGCCGCCTCACGGCCACGGCACTCGAACGCCTGGCGGCGATCCCGGGTCTGACCGTCTACGGGCCGCACGACCCACACGGCGCACCTCGCTCGTGGCGTTCAACGTCGCGGACAGCGACCCCTGTCGAGCTGGCACTGGGCCTCAACGATGCAGGCGTCGAGGCCAGGGCCGGCTGCTACCGCGCCACGCTCGCCCACCGGGCGCTCGGGCTGGAACCGCTGGGCAGCTGTCGCCTCAGCTTCTACCTGTACCACACCGTCGAGGACGTCGAGGACGCCGTGGACGCGCTCGCCGATGTCGTGACCGGCGGTCCGACCGGAACCCGGGGCGGCAGCTCTGAATGCGCTCGGTCCGACTCGCCAGCGCCGGCCTCGCCGGTCGCCCGTGCCCGCGGCGCGCCGGCCGCGGCGGTCCACAGCTGAGCCCCGGGCATCGCCCGAGGGCACCTGTGCCAGACCCGGGAGTGGCAGCCGCTGGGTGGGTGGACACCGGGTTCAGCGGTGAGGTCGTCGGACGTGCACACCAGGGACTGACCACGACCGTCGCGAACACGCCGCGCGCAGACGTCTGTGTGCAGACGTCAGCGTGCAGGCGGCGACAGCAACCCGATGGCACGCTCCAGGCGATCGACGCCCTCCGCCGGACCGCGGACGTCGAGCACGTCGCGTGGCGCCCGACCCATGAGAAACAGCCACAGGTCGGCCGGTGTTCCCTCCACCCAGGCGTCAGCGTGGTCGGTGCGAAGCACCTCGATCGCGTCGGGCTGCAGGCGGACCGCCCAACTGTTGGCTCCAGTGAGGGCCCGTAGACCCACGATCTCACCATCGCCGCAGACCTCGGCACCGCGGAGCCGGGGTTCCAGGTAGATCTCCAGTGCCTCGGTGACGCCCGCGACGGCCACGTCATCGGCGATCGGCGGTGCGTCACCGAACACGCGCTGAACGTCCCAGCGGTGGATGGTGGTCTCCAGCGCCATCCGCCGCCGCCAGAACCCAACAGTCGGCTCTCCGGCGAACGTCCACACCGGCGTCGTCGGGCTGGTTGCCGCCAACGCGTCCATCACGTCCGCCGCGCCTGCGCGAAACCAGCCGATGAGGTCGTCCGGCCGTTGCGCGACGTCAGGCTGCGCCAGCCGCTGCGTCGCCAGGGTCCGCACGATCTCGGTGACCCAGCGATGGATGCGTCCGGTGTGGACGACCAGATCCGCGATCGACCAACCCGGGTAGGTCACCGCGTCGCGGCTGAGGTCCTGTACGGCGGTGTCGGCGAGCTCCTCGGCGGCGTCGCGGAGCACATCCAGGGCAACGTCGTCGTCCATGGCGTGACGATAACCGACCAGGCGATCCAGCGGCGCCGCGGCGCCACGGCGGCTCGTGGACGGCAGGGCCGGTTCCGCTCGCCGCCGCGCGGTGCAGCGTGTCGGCCAACCGGCGCCGCGATCCTTGATGCTCCCGCTACCAATGGGGGCGTGCCTCGACCGGGCCGCGTGGTCAGCTGTGGTGTCGGCGGGGGGATTTGAACCCCCAAGTCCCGAAGGACACATGGCCCTCAAC
>DATHVN010000122.1 GCA_035461305.1 Euzebyales bacterium
CCGATCCACGTGGCGAAGTCGTCGCTGAAGCCGGTACTGACGAGCAGGCACTCATCGCCACGCTCGACCTCGACGCCATTGCCGCGGAGCGAAGCCGGGAACCGGCGCTCCGCATGCGCAGGCCAGAGCTGTACCGCTGACCGCGGGCCAACGGTCCACGGCCGCTCGTGGACAGGCGCCGCGCCTCGATCCCGGAGCAGCCGTACGACGTCGCCGCCGACCTGTTCGATGATCTCCGCACGACAGCACCGACCGTGCTGGTGCACGAGGACCTGCATTGGGCAGACGAGGCGACACTCGACGTGCTTCGGCTGCTTGGTCGCCGCGTATCAGCACTGCCGGTGCTTGTCCTGGTCACCTATCGCGACGACGAGGTGGACGTCGTGCACCCGCTCCGTCGGGTGGTCGGCGAACTCGTGACGCTGCCGGCAACGTGTGAGCTGCGGCTGGAGCCGTTGTCGAGGTCCGCCGTGACCGAGCTGGCCGCGAACCACGGTCGCGATGGCGGACAGATCCACGCCCTGACCGGCGGCAACCCCCTCTTCGTCATCGAGGTGCTCGACTCACGCGCTGATGAGGTGCCCGCGAGCATCAGTCAAGCGGTGCTCGGACGCGCGAGCAGACTGGGTCCACGAGCTCGAGCGATGCTTGACGCAATTGATTGCTCCGTCGACGTGCGGCTGCTCATGGCGATCGCCGACATGACCGCCGACCTCATCGACACGTGTGTGTGTGGTCGGGCATCGTCGTGGCCGAAGCGTCGGGCTGCGCGATCCGGCGACACGAGTACTCGGTCGCCGCCGACGCGTTGAGACGAGCTGAAGCGTGGTGTCGCGATCTGGGTCACGAACTCGGACTGTTCTACGTCCGGGCCTACCAGTCGGTCGCCGCGCTCGACCAGGATGACTGGAAACGCGCGGCACATCTTGCTGACCTGGTGGTCGCCTATCCCCGATCGTCGACGATCCCGAGGGTCCTCGCGCTGACCGTGAATGCGCTGATCGCCGCGCGCACCGGACTGGGCGATCCCCGGCCGGCACTTGACCTGGCGCGCGACCTCGCAGCGCCGACGGGCGAGCTCGAGCGACTCGTGCCGCCGGCCCTGGCCCGTGCCGAGCTGGCCTGGATCGCCGGACGTCCCGATGCGATCGTCGACGCGACAGATGAGCCCTGGCGTCTGGCGGTCGAGCGTGGTGCGACGTGGATGATCGGACCGCTCGCCAGCTGGCGACGCCGCGCCGGCATCGACATCGATCCACCCGATGGGATCGCCGAACCGTATGTTCTGCAGGCTGCGGATCGACACCTCGAGGCTGCGCAGTGGTGGTCAGCGCGCGGCTGTGGCTACATCGCTGCGTTGTCGGTGCTGGAAGCTGCCGACGAAGCCGGCGAGGTTGGCGCATCTCAGATCTTCCGCGACCTCGGCGCCAAAGCGCTTGCCGTGATACGGCCGGCCGTCGGGGTGAGCAGTTCTGCACGGGGAGAGGCGCACCGAGGGCAGAGACGAATGGGCCCATGGCTTGTAGACGGCGTCTCCGCGTCCGCGTCGGTCGTACCCGTGGACGAAGGCCTCACCCAAAGAGGACCAAGGCCTCTACACGCCGATGACGTGGCGTCGGACGCTATGCGCATGAGGACCTACGAGATCCAGCCGGACACCGCCGACGAGCAGCCGACCGCGGTGTCCGAAGCGACGTTGCCCGTCGACGAGATCGGCCCCTGGATGGCGAAGACGTATGGTGCGGTCGCCGGGGTGCTCGCACACACGGGCGTGCAGCCGGTGGGCCCACCGTTCTCGCGTTTCCGCCGGCTCGACGACGGGCGCTTCGCTGTCGAGGCGGGCTTCCCGGTGGCCAGCCCCATCGACGCGTCCGGCGACGTGCGGGGGTCATCGCTGCCCGCCGGTCGGGTCGCCAGGACGATGCACGTCGGGGACTACGACGAGATGGAGCCCGCGTACGACGCGCTCGCCTCCTGGGTCCGTGAGCAGGGAGGCGAGCTCGTCGGCGACGCCTGGGAGATCTACTACAGCGACCCCGAGGAGGAACCCGACCCGAAGTCGTGGCGCACCGAGATCGTCCAGCCGTACCGCATCGGCTGAGCGGCAGCGGCGCTTCAGTCCGTTGTGCGGACCGTTTGGTCGCCTTGGCGTATGCGACGGCGTCGTCGGTGCTCATTGATCGTCCGCGGGCGAGGCGACGTCGATCTCTGAGTCGCTGAGGGTGCGGCTGCCGGCGTCGCGGGGGTGCTCCGTTGTCCCAGCGGTGGTTGGACGGTCAGCCGTCCGCCGGCGTCATCGTGGAGGCGGGATGCCGCACCGGCGAGCGTGACGGCCTGTTCGAGTTGTCCCAGGGCGATGGCGGCCTGGCCTTCGTACCAGCGTTCCCGTCATCAGCTGCCGCGGTCATGACACGCGATGGTTCACCGAGTACCTAGAAACGTGCTTGTGCGAGATATCTTACCTAGGTATAGTCCCGCGCTGTGACTGAGGAGGGACTTCGGATCGGGCAGGCGGCGGCGCTGCTTGGCGTGAGCGTCGACACGCTGCGCCGGTGGGAGGACGACGGGCGGGTCGAGCTGACGCGCAGCGAGGGTGGCCAGCGGCTGGTGCCGCTGCCGGAGGTGCAGCGACTGCTCGCGGAGCGTCGCACGCCGTCGCGGGTGATCACGGCGTCGTCGGCGCGCAACCAGCTGGACGCGATCGTGACCCGCGTGGTGCGTGGTGACGCGGCGGCGACCGTGGAGATGCAGGCGGGCCCGTACCGGCTGGTCGCGCTGACCACTGCAGAGAGCGTCGACGAGCTCGAGTTGGACGTCGGCACGCGGGTGGTGGCATCGGTCAAGGCCACGAGCGTCATCGTCGGTCTTCCCAAGGAGTAGAGCGTGCGGATCCGCATCGTCCTGGGAGTGCTGCTGGCCGTGGTTGGGGCCGCGTGTGGCGGTGGGCAGGCGGCGCCCTCGGAGGCCGCGTCGCCGTCAGTGGCTGCGACGTCCTCCGAGGCGTTGTCGGGCGCATTGACGGTGTTCGCCGCGGCCTCGTTGACCGGTGCATTCGAGGCGGCCGCCGAGCAGTTCGAGCAGGCGCATCCCCACGTCAGTGTGGCGTTCAACTTCGCGAGCAGCTCGACGTTGGCCACGCAGATCGTGGAGGGCGCCCCGGCCGATGTGTTCGCGTCGGCGAACCAGCCGCAGATGGACGTGGTCGAAGACGCTGGGCTGGTCGCGGAGCGGACGGACTTGGCGGGCAACAGCCTGCAGATCGCCGTGGAGCCGGGCAATCCGAAGGGCATCGACGGCCTGCAGGATCTCGCGCGCGACGACGTCACCGTGGTGCTGGCAGCCGAGGAGGTGCCTGCCGGCGAGTACGGGCGCGAGGCGCTCGACGCGCAGGACATCGACGTCGAGCCCGCATCGCTGGAGACCGACGTCCGCGCGGTCCTGTCGCGCGTCGCGCTGGGAGAGGCCGACGCCGGGGTGGTCTATACCAGCGACATCGCATCCGCCGGCGCGGACGTCGAGGGCGTCGACATCGCGGCCGGCCAGAACGTACCGGCGACCTACCCGATCGCCCCACTGGTCGACGCGCCGAACCCGGCCGCCGCCGGCGCATTCATCGACTACGTCACCTCCGACGACGGCCAGGAGTTGCTGAACGAGTTCGGCTTCTCGCCGCCATGACCTCATGTAGCGAAGCGGTAGGTCGCGTGATGACCTCATGTAGCGAAGCGGTAGGTCGCCTGGCGTGAGCTGGGACCCCGGCGCTTCCCGGCGATCACGGGTCGGCCTGCAGACCGTGATGGGCTGGCTCGGGATCCTGGCGATCGCATTGCTGCTCCTGCCGCTGGTCGGGCTGGTGGTCAACACACCGTGGGCGCGTCTCGGCGAGCTGATCGCCGACGCGACGGTCCGGTCGGCGCTGCGACTGTCTCTGGTGACGTCGACCGCCGCGCTGGCGCTGTCGACCCTGTTGGGCGTGCCGCTGGCATGGCTGCTCGCCCGCCGGGAGTTCCCCGCCAAGACCCTGCTGCGGGCGCTGTGCGTCCTGCCAATGGTGCTACCTCCCGTCGTGGGTGGGGTGGCGCTGCTGCTCGCGTTCGGCCGCCGCGGGCTCATCGGCCAGCCGCTGGACGCGCTGACCGGCATCACCCTGCCGTTCACCGCCGCCGGCGTCGTCCTCGCCGAGACCTTCGTCGCGATGCCGTTCCTGATCGTGACGGTCGAAGCCGGGCTGCGGTCGATGGACCGCCGCTACGAAGACGTCGCCGCGACCCTCGGCGCCAGCCGGTGGCTGACGTTCCGACGGGTCACCGTGCCGCTGCTGGGACCATCGCTCGGCGCCGGCATGGCGCTGTGCTGGGCGCGCGCGCTCGGCGAGTTCGGCGCCACGATCACGTTCGCGGGCAACCTGTCAGGCCGAACCCAGACCATGCCGCTGGCGGTGTACCTGCAACTCGAGCGGGACGTCGACGCCGCGATCCTGCTCAGCCTGATCCTGCTCGCGGTGTCAGTCGCCGTCCTCGTCGCGCTGCGCGGCCGGTACCTCGGTGTCGGCTGATCCCGTGGACGACGCACCGACACCGTCGTCCACCTCGCACGCTGAAGACAGTTCCGACGGCCTGTCGGCCCGCCTCGCCGTCAATCTGGGGACGTTCACGCTCGACGTGACCCTGCACGTCGGGGCGGGCGAGGTCGTCGCGCTGCTCGGCCCCAACGGTGCGGGAAAGACCACACTGCTGCGTAGCCTTGCGGGTCTCACGCCGCTGCAGTCGGGCCGGGTCGTCGTTGCCGGCCGCACGCTGGACGACACCGCCGCCGGGATCCGGCTCGCGCCCGAGGACCGTGGCGTGAGCATGGTCTTCCAGGACCACCTGCTGTTCCCGCACCTGGACGTCGTCGACAACGTCGCGTTCGGGCTCCGTGCGCACGGGATCCCCGCCCGTCAGGCACACGAGCACGCCATGACGTGGCTGGCACGGGTCGGGCTGACCGATCTCGCCCGGTCACGTCCCCACCAGCTGTCGGGTGGCCAGGCCCAACGGGTCGCGCTCGCACGCGCGCTCGCGTACGAGCCGAACCTGCTGCTGATGGACGAACCGCTGTCCGCACTGGACGTCGAAGCCCGCCTGACGATCCGCCGCGAGCTGCGGGGCCACCTCGACGCCTTCTCCGGTCCCAGCATCGTGATCACCCACGACCCGGTCGAGGCGATTGCCCTCGCAACGCGACTCGTGATCCTCGAGGACGGACGCGTCGTCCAGGACGGCTCGATCGACGACGTCACCCAACGACCGCGATCGGTGTGGATCGCCAGACTCGTGGGTCTCAACCTGTACCGCGGCCATGCGGACGGCACGACCATCCGGCTCCCGCCCCACCAGCGGCTGGTCACCGCCACCACCGCACGTGGCGACGTCTTCGCCGCCGTGCACCCGACAGCCGTCGCGCTGTACCGCGACCGGCCCGACGGCACACCCCGCAACGTCTGGACCGGCACCATCGACGGGCTCGACGTCCACGGCGACCGCGTCCGGGTCCACGTCGCCGGGCCACTCCCGATCGTGGCCGAGGTCACCCCCGCCGCCGTCGCCGCGCTCGACCTCGGCGTCGGCGGCGACGTCCACGTGTCCGTCAAAGCCACCGAGGTCAGCATCTACCCGGCCTGATCCGCCGGGACGTCGAGGAGGGCGATGCCACCGAGCTCACGCGATCTACTTGGGCGCGGTGCCACGTGATCCTGACCGACGCCATAGGTGGATGGCCGACGCTTCCACCAGGTAGGCGCGGAGGGCATAATCAGCGCCGTAATGGACGAGGAGACGGCTCGGCGCCAGCGCCGGGTCTGGGCACGGCGCGGATGGAGGCTTTCAGCGACGGCGTGTTCGCCATCGCCATCACGTTGCTCGTTCTCGAGATCGGCGTGCCCAGCGGGTCGGAGGGAGACCTCGCACGCGCATTGGTGGAGCAGTGGCCCTCCTACCTGGCGTATCTCGTCAGCTTCGCGACGATCGGGGCGGTGTAGCTCGCGCACACGGTGATCACGGAGCACCTCGATCACGCCACCTCGATCCTCATCCGGTTGAACCTGCTCATGCTCATGGTGGTGTCGTTCCTCCCGTTCCCGACCCGACTCATGGCGGAGTACGTTCGCCAGGACGCACCTGAGCGCGTCGCGACCACCATCTACGGGATCAACCTGCTCCTGTGCTCGGTGCTGGTGTCGGTGCTGTGGCGGTTGGCGGTCCGCGAGCGGCTCGTGCGACCAGACTCATCCGACGAGGACGTGACGACGCTGACCAAGCGGCTCCGCCTCGGCGGCATGGCCAGCTACCTGGTCATGATCGTCCTCGGGTGGTTTCTGCCCGTGCTCGCGGTCCTCGGCTACCTGGCTGTCGCGATCTACATCATCGTGCCGTTCGGCGTGCTCAGGCTCAGGTCTTCCCGCGCGTGACAGCCCATGAGCTCAGCGATCATCTGCCCTGCGGCGCAGCGAGCGCACGAGGTGGTTGAGGCCGTGCTCGAACTGGTCGGACGATGCGGTCGTGGTGAGCGTGTCGCGGAGCTCGTGGAGGGTGGGGTACGCGTCGGGGTCGAGGTGGTCGAGGGCGGTGGTCCACGCGGTGGTGTAGGCGGTGGCGGGCTGCTGGTGGACACGGGGGAGCTCCCACATGACGAAGCCGAACACGTATGTGAGCAGCGTGTAGAAGGTCCGGACGGCGTCGGTTGTGGAGAAGCCGGCTGTGCGCAGGATCGCGTGGGTCTCTTCGAGTTGGTCGAACACGGGACCGACGGTCAGGCCGCGGTCGGCGAGGATCCGTGAGAGGGCGGGGTGCGCGAGTGCCTGGTTCCGCAGCGCGCGGAGGTAGCCGACGACCCGGCCTTCCCAGTCGCCGGGCGCGCCGGGGGGAACCTCCACACGGCTGAGCACCTGTTCGGCGACGGCGTTGATCAGGTCGTCCTTGCCCTCGATGTGGCGATACAACGACATCGTTCCCACGCCGAGGCGTTCGGCGAGCCGCGGCATGGTGAGCGCGTCGATGCCCTCGTCGTCCATCAGGGCCAGCGCGGCGCGCACGACCCGGTCGCGCGACAGCGTGTTGCGGCGCACCCGCCCCGTCGACTTCTCCGTCTGCCGTGTGTTCGCCACTGTGACAAGTCCAGGATCCTGCTGTTGCGTATCTCATACGCTGACGCTAGCGTATCAGGTACGCAACCGACGTCAGGACGTTCGATGGGTCGCCCGGTTCAGCACGCCTGGGCACACCCTGGGTCGATGTCGCTGCTCGTGCGCCGGCCAGCGTCCGGCGTCACGAACTCGACACGACCGATACGAGAGAGAGCGACACCATGGGTACGTTTCACCTCGAGGCCACCATCGACCGCCCCCGCGAGGATGTCTTCGCCGTCATCGCCGACCCCACGACGATGCCCCGCTGGTACGAGGCGGTCCAACGGGTCACCACGACGTCGACGGGTCCGATCACGGCCGGCGCGACCTACGTGATCACCCGGTCACTGCCCGGCGGCGAGGTGCACAACACCGTCGAGATCACCGAGTACGAGACGAACCGGTGCGTGACGTTGGAGAGTCGCGACGGCCCCACCCCGTTCCTGTACCGCTACACCCTCCAGCCCCGTCCGGGCGGGGTCACCGGGATCACCCTCGATGGCCGCATCAGCGGCACCGGCCTCCCGGCACCCTTGGGTGCCGTCGACTCCCTCGCCACGCGGCTGTTCAAGCACGGCATGCGACGCAACCTCGACGAGCTCAGACGCATCATCGAGTCGGCACCCACGCGTCAGGAATGACCGGTCAGCTGAGGATCGGGAGGCTGAGCACTCTGGTGGTGCGTCGTCCGTTGGTCAGGTCTTGCGCACCACCCGTTCTCCCTCACCCGGCCTCCAGATGGTGATCGCCAGCTGACCGTCCTCGATCGCCAGCGACGAAGCGCCTGTGAGATCGGCGACGTGGAAGGGATCGAACACCCATCCCCGGAGGTCCATCCCGGTCTCGTCGAACAGGTTGGTCGCGAACCGCTGATGCAGGTCGTCGTCCTGCAGGTTCGCGGCGTCGCCCCACAGCTTGGCGTCCCCGTCGCTCACGTAGGGGTCGACCGTGGCCGTGTGCAGGCAGAACCGTCGGTCGCGACCCAGGTCCCGGAACTTGGTGGTGTCGGGCATACCGACGAGCACCAGGTGGTCCTCGAAGATCCGGGGTTCCATCGGGCTGATCCGGGGATAGCCGTCGGCGCGGAGCGTGGCGAGCAGGCACAGGTTGCCCGCGGCGGTGTGACGGCGGACGAAGACCTCGGCGATGCGCGGGGCGTCGGCGGCGAACTCGTTCCAGGTGACCACGACAGGGGACACTACCGGGTCGAGTCGCCCGACGCACAGCCGTGCTCGGCGGTGCGGTCTCGTACATCTGACGTCAAGGTGACGCTGGCGTTCCCCTGACCGACTGGGACGCCCGGCTCGGGTCCATGCGAGCAAATGGTTTGACGCTCTTCCTGCTCGGAGGAAGACGGCCGCATCTGCCGAGAGGCGTGGCGGCGTCGTGGGGGCGGGCCGCCAGGGGGGAGAGGCCGAACCGATGGGTCGCATGCGTGTGGACCGGGCGCGGCTGCTCGACCCCGACACCCCCGACGAGGACCGGACGTACGGGCGCATCTGGCCGATCTTCGCCGGCGAGCGGGGCGACTATGAGCTGCTGGCCGGTGACCCCGCCGCCGCACGCGCGCGGCTGGCCGACATCGCCGCGACCGCCAACGACGGCCTGATGCTCCCCGAGCAGGTGTGGGACGATCGGGACCCGTCGGGAGA